>NZ_JAUBPI010000026.1:0-77986 GCF_036700645.1 Microcoleus sp. S36b_A4
GTCGCTTTTATCAACAAGGTATGCGGGCTGCAACCCTGATTCGGTCTATCTCCTAGGCCTCTTTGTCACCCCCCCAGCTACTAATCCACTTATTTCGACAGCAAATGCTGCCACATCTACCACCGATGACATCTTGCTGAATGGCGGTTCAATTCCAACACTGAATAGCTTTAGTGGCATCGATGATGACATTCTCATCTACGACTCTAACAGCTTGTTAACATCTCTAACCAACGCTCAAACTCAGCCAATTATTCCTTTGACAGCGACGACTGTTGGTAGTGCGATCGCTCCTACTGCTAATCCTTCTGGTCAGGAAGCTGACCTCTTACTTAATGCGAATCCTAGTCCCATTCAGCTACCAACAAGTAGCGATTTAAGTGGCACTTCTACCTTGTAGTAATTGTAGATTTGGTTGAGGGCGATCGAATAGATAAAAACCTGGTTTCTTCAAGAAACCGGGTTTTTTGCAGTTTTTTCGGTTTGTAATATCAAATCCGGGTTGTATCGTTGACCGTTGCCTGGTCATGATTTAACCGCAGAGAACACAGAGGACACAGAGGGAGAGAAGAGAGATATCAATAATTATGCTACGGGATTTGATATTAGCTATTGTTGCGATCGCGCCTTACGATCGCGTGAGCTTTGCTGTTTCCAGATCGTACCGAAATTGATCGAGGGTTCCTTCCTTGATTTTTTCGATCGCCTCCTCAATGGCTTCTAGTGGAACGAAGAACCACTCCCTTGGCTGCACTGGTATACCGAAGCGATCCTGTAATTCCAAATCCAATCGAGCGCTGGCGAAGAACTTCTGAAGGAGTGCCTCAAGTCGCTTCCGGTTCATATTTGCCAGTTTGAATTTTGCGACGATTTCCACATCTGCTAGCAGATAGGTGGGGTCTTTCTTGGCGTTGGCAATTCGGCTTTTTACGTCTCCTCCGGTGACGCCGATCTTGTGAATAATAAACCGATTCTCCGCAATGAAGGGGTGATCCGATTGGCTCCTGAGCACGTAAATATAGCCCGTCGGTAAGTCGTCTGCTGCTTCAATATGGGAAAATAGGGGGCCGAAATCTGGAGTGGTGATGCGGCGGCTGGCCTTGTCTTTATTTAAAGCACGCTGGAGCGATCGCAACAGCAAATCGCTCTCGGTGGCATTGTCATAAACCACCCTCAACCGGCAGTCCGATCGACCATAGTCGCTGACAAACGGCTCACCCATATCGACCACCATCACCTTCTGCCCATCAAGGATGAACAAATCACCTTCCTTGACGGCCGCATAGTCCTGGTATTTGATGGTTTGCCGTTCCCCCGACTGCAATTGCCGTTGCACTTTGTCAAAGATGGGTTTGAATTCATCAAAGTCCTGACAGGGAGTCCGTTGGGCGATTTCCTCGGCTGCTTTGATTTCGCTGCGCGATCGCACATGGGTGAGCTGGGTAACGTCGTTCTCTGAGGCTGCATCGACTCCCAGGGAGGCCAGCAGTGCTTCATCTGTGAGATCGCGAACTGTGCTCAGGCTGGCATCAGTCTCAGCATCTAACAGTCCGCGTGAGTCTAGCGGTTCCAAGACGGCGCGACATTCCTCCGATTCTCGCAGGCGATCGAGCCGTACCGCATAAAGCCGCTCGAAGATATCGCGATCTTCCCCATGCTGGGGCAGTCTGCCATATTCTTCCACAAACCGCTCGATCTCCTCAAAGCCTGCGATGATCCGCTCTTCTCTGGCAGAACGCTGGCCGGAGGGTTCGGGGGTCATGTCCATGCCCAATTCACCGAGCAATTCCAAATCATCATCGGTGGTGTACTTAGGCATTAGTTTCCTCCTTCACTTTGCGTTGCAGGAAGGCAACTCCTTCTGCCATCCGTTTTTCCCAGGGATCGACTGCTGTGAGAGAGGGCAACCTGCCTTTTTCTTGCTTGAACCGCAGCGCCCGTTTGGCTAATTCCCGCGCTTCTTCCACGCTAAGGGTTACTCGCTTAGCCGCAATGACTTCTGCCACCTGCTTCAGCCGTTCTTCGCTCATGGACTTAGCCAGGATGGCATAGGCTTCGCCAAAGGGATTGATGCGATCGATCAGATCCATATCGAGGTCTGTTACCGATAGGGCGAACTTCCTCACCCCATCGAGGAGTGAGGTGTTTTTCGCTGCTTCCCCACCACCAGGATTTGTGGCGTACTGCCCACCACCTTCGTTCATGGTTTTTTTAGCTTGTTGGACAAGGGTTAGGGCGGCGATCGCGTGTTGGCGGACGGCTTCTCGATCTTCCGCTTCTAGATTTGGGAACTTCTCTTTGACGATTTTGCCCATGCGAACTTGGGTTAGTTCTTCTGGCACCAGTTCTTCATCAAATAGGCCGCGCTCGATCGCGGGCTTATCTTGGACAAATGCCGTCACCAGTTCGGTCAAGTCTTCGCGGCAGATGCGTTCGGCTTCCGGGCTCTTGGGTTCGGCTAATCCCTTAATTTCCATTTGAATCAGGCCTCTCTCTGGATTGATGCCCACGTTGCACTTGCCAGGATTGTAACCATCTTCCCCGTAGTCGAAGCCCGGTGTTGGTTGATTGTCGGGACGCTTGGGTTTGAACTCGAAGCGTGGCGCGAGCACTTGCTCCATCAGTAGGCTGGCTGCAATGGCTTTGAGCGTGTCGTTCACTGCCTCGGTGACGGCAGATTCGGCGGCATCCGGCTCGGCAATCAGGTTGGTGAACCGAGCGCGGGTTTTCCCTGGTGCATCGCGGGTGGCACGACCGATAATCTGAATAATCTCTGTCAAACTGGAGCGGTAGCCGATCGTCAGGGCGTGCTCGCACCAGATCCAATCGAAGCCTTCTTTCGCCATGCCGAGGGCGATGATGATGTCCACACGATCGCGATTGTTCTTCTGGGTGGGGTCTTTTAGGGCGGTGGCGACTTTATCCCGTTTGGTGGGGTCGTCGTCTACGAGATCGGCAATCTTGAGAATCGTGCCGTCGGCGGTTTTAACCAGTTGAAATCCCGTCTTGGGGTCGGTGCCTTGCCATTCGCCCAGTTCCTCGATGATGTGCTCCACCTCGCGGATCTTGTCCTTCGTACTTTCGCGGGAGTTGACGTTGGGAATGTGCAGGATGGTTTTCTCTTTGGGGTTTAGCACCTGCACGATTTCGTCGGTGTAGCTACCCGCGTAGAAGTAGTAGCCAATGTCGAGTTGCTTGAGGTATTGGTAGCCGTTGAGCTGTTCGTAGTAGGTGTAGGTGACGGTATCGAATCGGGATTCGTCTTCGGGGTGCAAGACGGCTTCGGCATCGCCGCGAAAGTAGGAGCCGGTCATGGCTATGATGTGGGTTTTGTCGCGGGCCATGAGTTGGCGGACACGATCGCCCAGCTTGTTGTCTGGGTTGGACGAAACATGGTGAAATTCGTCTATGGCGATCAGGCGATCGTCTAAGACTTCGATACCGAATTTGTCCACGGCAAAGCGGAATGTGGCGTGAGTGCAGACCAGAATCTTGGCACCGCTGGCTAGAAACTTCTGCACCGCGCCCACTTTGCCGCCGTCGTTTCCCGGTGCGTCGCAGAGATTCCACTTCGGTTCAACTTGCCAATCGGCCCAAAAGCCAAACTGACTCAGCGGCTCATCGTGGAAGCTGGAGCCGATCGCCTTTTCTGGCACGACGATGATGGCTTGTTTGAGGTTCTGGTTCTCTAGTTTGTCCAGGGCGATGAACATCAATGCGCGACTTTTGCCGGAGGCGGGGGGCGATTTGATCAGGAGGTATTGTTCGCCGCGCTTTTGGTAGGCGCGTTCTTGCATGGGGCGCATACCAAGGGCGTTGGGGCGGGTGGAGGTGCCATCCTGGGCGTAGGTGACGGAAACTGAGGGAATCGCGATCGGTTTGCTCATCGGAATTTTTTTAGATATTTTTGTGCTAGAGCTGGTTTAAGAGTTCTGTTTATAGTGATTAACTTGTTCAAAGAAAGAATACGGGGACTGAAGTCCCTCGCGCCGCTTCCCTCTCAGGACTGAAGTCTCTGAGTTTCCCGCATCCGATATTAATTTGATGAGAATTTTCACGGAAAAGCTTACTGGTATTTTTGGGTGAGATAGTCGGTATATTCTGCTTGTATGTCATCATCGCTAGGGGCTGAACCGGGACGTTTGGCGATGCCCCGGAGTCCGGTGAGAGTGCCGGGGGGGATAGTTTGACGGGGGGAGAGTTGTTTTTGGTGGAGAAATTCGGCGAAGTTGAGGACTTCGTTAATTTGGTTGTCTGGGAGGACTTGGATAAGCTGGTAGAGTTTGTCGGCGGCTGTCATGATTTTTTGGGCGGTGAATGGGTTATTGACAGGTTTGTACTTTAATTATTGCTAAAGTCTATTTTCAGAGGCGATCTTTCCAGTAGCTTGGATCGCGACGACAACTCACGATCGCCGCAATCACGATTCGATCGGGATAGACTCGATACAAGATGGCATAGGAAAATTTGAGGGTCAAATAACGACGAATCTGACCTTCAACGATCGGCCAGCGCTCTGGTGATCCAATAATTTTAAATATGGCGTTTTCTATCGTGTCGATGAAATCCTGGTGTCTGTCTTGTTGGGCAAAAAATTGCACAGCCTCTGCATATTCTTGCAGGGCGACTGGGTGAAATTCATATTTCATTGCTGTGCAAGTTGCCGTATTTGGGCTAAGGCAATATCTCCGGGAATGGTTTGAACTGCGCCGCTATCAATTTCGGCAATGCGTTCTTGAGCTTTCTGCACGCCTTCTAATAAAATATCTCGATCGATTTGTCTTTCCATGCTCTCCACAATTTTGTCAATGAGGATAGCCTTGGCTGCATCTGGTAATGCAGTGGCTTCTGAAATGAGTTGGTCTAGGGTTAGCATTGGCTTGTTTGGCTATAAGGGGCTAGTCTGATTTTAACATTCTGTATTTAACGGGTCATTTTGGTAGCTCGTAGGCGCAAGCCGGGGCGCAGCCATCGCACTTCTCCTCATTTACATCCTTTAGGTTTGGCGGATTTTTTTGGCAGTGCTGGCTGACTGGTCATCTTTGTATACAATTCAAACAGTTTTTCGAGGCGTTCGGTGTCGTTTTTGAAGCGGCGACCGATGTAGATTCGTTCCAGGATTTCGTCATTACGATCGTGCAGCGACTTCTTTGGGGTAGCGTGGTCTGCGCGGAGGTTGGGGGGCATGGTTTCGGGGTAACTCCCATTTGCTTTTAAGCACTTAAATCCTTCATTCATAAGGGTTTTAAGCTTTGGAGCTTCGTCATGTGGATTTGCATTTAATACCATTTCTCTACAATCGTGCAACACTCTTCGACCCCCCCTAGCCCCCCCTTGCCAAGGGGGGGAACAAGAATACTGTTGCATTCTTTTTTAAAATTGGTATAAGCACTTTTACGCCCTAAAAGGGAGGTAACGACTCTGCTCTAGCTAAGCTAACCATTAGAATCAATATCGCCCATGACAGCAAGCGCTAACTTAAACTTAAGTTCTTCACTGAAATCTTCCTCGAAAATAAGAGACTCAATCAGTTCACATGAAAACTCTTTAGAAAGTTTTCCTTCTGCTACCCAGACGGCGATATTTTCCATTTCTAGTACAAATTTTATTACTAAAAAATCATAACCGTTGAGCTTTAGAAAATAAGCTCCCAATGCAATACTAGAGCGTTTATTTCCATCGTTAAAAGCATGAAACTTGTTGACAGCAAAAACTAGGTGAGTTAATTTGTGGTGAATCTCAGGATAATAGAGATCGTTTTGAATATGTTCTAATGCGCTCTCTAGTAGACTCGGATTATTAGACCCCGGAAAGCCCCCTGATTTTTCGATAATCCAATCATGCAGCTCGATCGCATAGTGAATGTCAAAGTAAAAAAAAGCTGCTGCCATAACTTACCGATCCTTCAATCGCTTAAATACAGCCAAAAGAGCCGGATCGGAAAGTTGCTCTTCTAAAGAACGGCTGGTTTCTCCTAAAAATTTCTCAAAGTCGCTCTCTGGAACACTTTGGATATACGCTTCTAATTTTTGATGCAGAGCATCCCGAAACCCTAAATCGCGACTGGCCATTTTGATGCGGGCATCTTCAATAATGGGTTTTAGGTAGGGGTTTTCCTCTGCAGATTCAAATAGCGAATCAACCTCTTTTTGTTTCAGCTTTCGTCCCAGCTTTTCTGACTCGGCTTTCAATTCTGCTGCCAAACCATTCTCTAGACTGGCAATGGCGATGAGAACTTCGGCATACATGGTATCACGGGGACAATCGTTTTTACCCAAACTTAATATCTGCTTATATTCTTCGGCTTTCTCTCGGAAAACAATCTGATACACTTTGTTGGTGTAAATGCCATACTTAAATTTACCCATGTCGAGGTAATTATCAAGGGCATCGGTAAAGGTTTTACGATAGCTAAATTCTTGATAGACTGCTGGTAAGTAATTGTTATCTCTCTGGTTAATGTATTTGGTATGTCCGCCTGCCCGTTCTGCCATTACGTCAATGACTATATCTAAGATGCGCGATCGAATTGCACGGGCCCGATCGCTCTCCACTAGCACCATTGCTAGATTTAGAGTCGCCCGGAAGGTGAAAACCCCTAAGACTGTGGTTTTGGTACCGTAATCAGTTACGGTAGCATCCATCAAAGTCTTGAACTCTCGAAGTTTCTGACCTCGTAGCACCCTATAGCCATTAGTCTTCAGCTCATCGTTGTGACTGGATAGATACTTTTCAATTGTACTTTCGCTGATACCGAAAATTTCAATCAGTTGTTGTTTGGTAAATAGCAGTTCTTCTTCATAGTAAGTGCCTCCTAATCCCAAGTATTCTTCTATTTTTTCTAGGGCATAGCGATTGTTGAGGATATTTTGGCGATCGAGTGGCGATGAAGTTAAATCTTTTGCCATCATCATTTTTCTCCTTTGGTTTTACGTTTGGCAGACTTGTTGAGGGGCGCTGGCTGACTGGTCATTTTTGTGTACAATTCAAACAGTTTTTCGAGGCGTTCGGTATCGTTTTTGAAGCGGCGACCGATGTAGATTCGTTCCAGAATTTCGTCATTACGATCGTGCGCTTCCCTAACCAGAGGGAATTCGGTATCCATACGATCGCGATCGTACATATCCGCGATCGTGGCTGGGAAATAGTGCTCTCGCGCTAGCAGGATATCTTCGGCGCAGCGGGTGAGGTCGGCTTTGTTTTGATCGGTGAGGGTGGGGACGGGGAAGGTGTTCCAGCCGAGGGTGTTGGAGTAGCGAAAGTCGGTTTTTAGTTTGCCGCAGACGGTGGCGATCCAGACCAGGTGAAGGCGGGAGGCGATCAGCGCCATATTCCAAAGCGGAGCATCGTAGAGAGCGAAGGCACTCCCATAAACAATTGTTGGTTTTTTCAGGAGTGCAACTGGTAGATAATCACGATTTTCAGAAGAGTGAATAGGTAAAGCAATTGCATACTCTTCTTCACCTGTTTGTCGTATTTCACCAAAACGATGTGGTGTTTCAGCGGCTCGTCTAGTTGCTTCTTTTTTGCTTTCTAACCGCATTTTTCTGACGGCTTCAATTCTTCTTGAAATAGACGAAATTTCACAAGATCGAGTGAGATCATTTTTCCCAATCCATATGCAATAACGTTGCAGACCTCTGATCACCTCAGCAGACCCCAAGAAGGGTCGGATAAATTCATTTTCCTGATCTCTACTTAGACCAAGGCTTTGCTTTTCCTCTAAACTAAGCAAGAGATAGCCACCATCAATAGGATAGTTCCCTTTCACCATTTCCGATAAACTGTTTAACCTTTTTTGTGATGGGGAGAGATGGACGTACTGCCCCGGTGCAAGATATGGATTGATAGATGATACTACCTGCTCTTTTACTACGCCTTCACGATCAACCGAAAAAAGTTTACGTTTTTCCTGAATGCAATTCGATAGACCAACAATTATTACAGTCACCCCGGCATTGTAACTGGCGAGGTTAGCCCACTTAAAGCTTGTATGAGCAAAGGATATTTCTATACCCCTCTCAAATAAAATAGGCCACAAAAGTGGAACTTGCTGACCTTGACAAAGAGAATTCGTGGTTACAAACGCAGTTACTGTCTGAGTTGACAGACTATATTCTGCTGCCTTAAAAAACCACCCCGCCACATAATCAAGAGCTTTCCAATTAGATAGTTTTCCGTTAAAAATCTGATGCAAGTCATCTTTGTGATGGCGTTCTTGCTCTCGGCTACCTAAATAGGGCGGATTTCCGCAGATATAGGTTTCTCCCCCCTCGTTCTCAAAATCAATCTCCGCCACTTCCCGCGTCTCGCCAAACAAATCCAAATCCTCGCGCTGCACCTTCACCCCCGCGCCCGTCGGCGGACAAAGACTCAACCAATCCAACCGCAACGCATTCCCACAGGTAATCCAGTTATCATCCTTCAGCGGCAAAAACTCCGCCAGCGCCAGCTTTGGCCCTCGATACATCACATCACATTGATACTCGGCAATAATCAACGCCAACCGCGCAATCTCACAGGAAAAGTGACGCAATTCAATTCCCCGAAAATTCGTCAGCGGAATCTCAGATTTGCGATCGCCCTCGCCCCGAAGACGATTAATCTCCCACTCAATTTCCCTCATCTTCTTATACGCAATCACCAGAAAATTCCCCGATCCACAAGCCGGATCGAAAACCCGAATTCGCGCTATCCGTTGCCGCAAATTCAGCAACTTGCGGGCATTCTCCCCCGCTGCCTCCAATTGCTCCCGCAAATCATCCAAAAACAGCGGATTCAATACCTTGAGGATATTCGGCACACTCGTATAGTGCATCCCCAACGCACCCCGCTCCTCATCATCCGCCACCGCCTGAATCATCGAGCCGAAAATATCGGGATTAATCTTTGTCCAGTCGAGATTCCCAACATGAAGTAAGTACGATCGGGCAATCTTGCTAAAACGCGGCACCGCCACCCCACCCGAAAACAGCCCTCCATTCACATAGGGGAATCTATCTGCCCAATTCCGAATCTTCGCCGCCTCCCGATCCTTAAGCGGCGTACACATCGCCCGAAACATCTCCGACAGCACCTCGTGCGTATTCGACGAATCACTGGCACTCATTTGTTCGATGGTGGCAGTGAAGAGGGCATTGCTGTGAAAGATATTCGTATCCTCGGCGAAGAAACAGAAGATTAGTCGCGCCATGAAGTGATTTAACGCTTCCCGGCGATCGGCCTTGTCCCACTCCGGGTTCTCCTTCAGCAGCTCGACATACAGGCGGTTGAGGCGCCCCGTAGCCTTGATATCAAAGGCATTCTCGCGGATCTGCTTGACTGTCGTAATGCCCGCCAAGGGCAGGAAAAAACCGAAATGGTTGTGAAAGTCGGGGTAATCGCAAGCGACTATCTCCCCATCAGCGAGGTTTTCCGCCTCAAAACTTTTGCCATCGGTGGCCAGGATAAACTTAACCTTATACCGAGCCGTCGCCGCACTATCCCGCAACGCCGTGAGGGTGTTTGTCACCTCGCCTTCCGGGCAAACCTTCACATGGATATTGTTGCGCTGGAGCACGCCACCGAGATCCGATTGGTTTGAGCCACCGCTTTTGCTTTTGAGCCGCTTGAGAGTCGTCGGCTTGTTACCAAAGGCTTCGAGGAAGGCAAAGGGGAACTCTTCCGAGTCAAAGGGCGCTTCAGCGAGCCTGGAAACTGCTTCTTCGATTTCGACTGCATTCATAGTTCCACCATAGGTAGCTCAGGGGCGGTAGCTCAGAGGTTCCATTATCACCTCTTAACGCAATTTTGGATTTTACCTGATTTGTCGATCGATCTTCTGAGTTCAAGCGACACTACCCATGATTAACTCTGCGATGTAGAAATGCCCAGAAAATCTCTGGGAACCCAATGTCTATTAATATCATGTGCGATCAATTAATTATAATATGCCGATCGGGCGGGTTTTTGAGATTGTCAATTATTGGCAGATATTCTTGGTGAGGGAAACCCCTACAAAAATCGAGGTCGATCGATCGGACATGATATAATTCCGATGCTACCGGAAACGATATTACCAGCCCCTACAGCATTAACTTAATTAAAAGAACGCAGACGAAATTTCATCTGCGTTCATCTGTGTTTATCTGCTAATATCTGCGGTCAAAAAACCTCCCAATCCCACTACTTCGCCGCAGGCAAAGACAACTGAGGCGAAGTTTTATGGTAGCTTCCATTCACGGGAATCGCCTCCGGTTCCTGCGAAAGCAAAAACTCACGAATAACCCTAGCAACGGCTCTTTGAGCTAAACCACCGACTACTTTCTGCCCCATATTCTGCACTTCCGGTTTCACCAACAACTGCGGAAGTAGCTGCAATACTTTCATCGTGTCAAAGCCGGGAGTTGATTGCAAAATATCCCAAATCCGCTTGATGTGTTCTAAGTTTTTTTGTTCCGTCGGTGAAACCACAGGTTGATTTGCCTTGACTCCAAACCATTCGCCGACGACTGCTTTGGCGTTAGCAACAGCATTGCTGGAAAGTGTGTCAAGACTTTTGACTAATTCCAGGACAATACGATCGCGAATAAAATCTCCTCTTTCGGAAAATAAATATTCTAATGCTTGGTTCAAGATTTTGCTGACATCGTAATCGTCGCTCTCGCGGGCATTGTTGAGCAAGTTTTCTAAGCGGTTCCAGCGGAATTCGCCTTGTTTGAACAGCAAATCTTGCAGGGATGCTCTCAATTCCGGTGCGGGGTCGCTCAACAGCCGTTTTGCAACGTAAGGATAGGCTTTGCTCAACACTTTGAATTCTGGATCGACATTAATGGCAATCCCTTCTAACGTAACGAGCGATCGAATAATTAAAGCATAGTAAGCTGGAACTCGGAAAGGATATTCGTACATTACGGCCGAGAGTTCGTCAGTAATGCTTTTGAAATTCAGTTCGGCAACGCTAGCACCCAAAGCATTGTTAAATACCCCCGCCAAAGCTGGAATAATTGGCGTTAAATCGGTGTCGGGAGTTAAAAACTCCAACTTCACGTAATCTTTTGCTAAACCTTCAAAGTCGCGGTTCACCAAATGCACCACCGCTTCCAACAAGCCGTATCGCTGATAAGGTTTAACTTCGCTCATCATCCCGAAATCGAGATAAGCTAATTGACCGTCAGGAGTTGCCAAAAGATTGCCGGGATGCGGGTCGGCGTGAAAGAAACCGTGTTCGAGAAGTTGTCTGAGAGAGCACTGCACCCCCACTTCAATTAAGTAAGGAGCGTCGATTCCTTGAGCTTTAACGGCCTCTAAATTCGTGAGTTTGATGCCGGTGATCCACTCCATTGTTAAGACGCGACGGCGGGTATATTCCCAGTAGATGCTGGGAACGTAAATGTCTTTGATGTGGCCGTAGAGTTGGGCAAACCGTTCGGCATTTTGACCTTCGTGGGTGTAGTCCATTTCTTCGTAAATGCGCTCGCCCAACTCGTCCATAATGGCTGCGAGGTCACTGCGAATTATTTTGAAGTTGTTTTGTGCCCAAACTGCAAGACGCCGGAGGATGTAGATATCTAAGCCGATGTTTTCGGCTAAACCTGGTCGCTGGACTTTGATTGCGACTGTTTCTCCGGTTTTGAGTTTGCCTTTGTAAACTTGTCCGAGAGATGCTGCGGCGATCGGATCGGGGGTGATTTCTGCGTAGATGTCTTTGGGGTGGGCTCCCAATTCTTCTTGGATGAATTGATATGCTACTTCGTTGGGAAATGCTGGCAATTGGTCTTGCAGCGTTGTTAGTTCTTCTAAATATACTGGCGGTACTAAGTCGGGGCGTGTTGAAAGTGCTTGTCCGATTTTGATGAAAGCTGGGCCGAGTTGGCCGAGAATTTCCCGCAGTCGGACGGCGCGACGCTTTTCGTTGGTGGCGGTACGACCTGTTTTGCCGTCGAACCACACACTGAAGGCAAAGCTAAAAAATGTCCAAACAACGCTCGACAGCCTTCCCCAAACTTGTAGGGGTCGATTTCGGTACAGGGCTGCGATCGCCACTGGATCGTACCGAACAGCATCTCCGGCTAACTCGAAAGCTATGTCTCTGGCTGATTTGAGCGGTTCGGGAGTGGCGACCTCCGTCTCTAGTGATACTGGTACTGCTTGCAGGGGAATTGTATTTGCATCTTGGAGATTGCCGAGTACAGCCTGAGTCCCTGAATTTGCATAAGTTTGCGGGGAGGCTGGCGATACTGTCTTGACATTCATAAATCAGACCTAGTGTGAAGCATTGTAAATATATTGTAACAATTTAAGGAAGAAGACCCTTCTTCCTTCTTATATACTTACTCCCCGCTGGATCTTTGGAGTCGATCGCGAATGCCTGATAGTTGCGATTGGCTGCTGACGGGCGATCGAGGTTGGGGCATTTCGGTATCGGGCCAGTTCGGTAAGTCGTTACAGGGACAAAACTCCGGGGGCATTCCGGTTTGTTGGAACACTACGGGCATAGCGCAGCGCGCGCAGGGACTGATTTCCCAAGCTGGTGTCAGCAGTTTGGCAATTGTTTCGTTTGTGCCTTCGAGGTAACAGTCTCCGCTGTCGCGGGAGATGATTTTTTGCCAGCACTCTTCAAATTCCTGGCTGTAACGATCGCCCGCATTTACCGATTTGGGCAGCAGCGCTTCGGAACCGTTGCGAATTAATACTTTTTTGCCTAACTGAAACCAGTAAGCAATATATTTTCTTACTTCACTATCTGATGCCATAACTTTTAGTCAACCTTTCAACTAATTGATTATTTTAGATTTTAATGGGAAATCCTCACTCTTTCTTAAGAGACACTTTATCTTTTACATATTTTCCCAATTTGGCTATTCCTCATGTCAAATTATTCTGCGCTTCGCCCTAGGGAGTATGTTTTTTGACTAATTTATGTGACTCTTGAGTTGTCAATCTTAGTTAAAATTATACCTGAGTTTCAGTTAAAATTGTCTATCGGGAAACCGATATTTTTTCTCTCTTGTCGATCGCGACTCCGGCTGTTAATTTTTCGCTACGGGTGGCAGCGGGGTACCCAGAGCCCTTAGATCCAAGGCGTAACCTCCGGTGGCGAGATAAACATTATCCGCGATCGCCCCGATGTGGCGCACGAGAGTACCGAGGCGATCGCGAAACAGCCGCCCCGCCGGATAAGCAGGCACAACGCCCCATCCGGTTTCTTCCCCTACCAAAATTACATCAGCCGCCGCCGACTTCAAACTAGCGAGCAAATCTTGCTGCGTAGTAGCCCAAACAGCCGCTTCTTGTTCCAAAAGATTTGCTGTCCAAGTTCCCAGAGAATCAATTAACAAGCAATCTGAGGGCTTGCTGGCCCGCACAACAGCCGATAATTCGATCGGCACTTCTAGAGTTGTCCAATCAACAGGACGGCGATTTCGGTGCTGATCGAGGCGACGAAGCCACTCCAAATCGGCTTCATCAACCTGACCGGTAGCCACATAGATTACTTGTTTTCCCGAACCCGCCGCCAGAGTTTCGGCCCATTCACTTTTGCCGCTTCGGGCCGGCCCAGTTACTAAGATTAATTGTCTAGATGTGGTGGGTTCTGAGTTAGTCATTAGTCAGTCGATTTTAAATTTTAGATTTTAGATTTTAGATTTACTCCACAACAAATGATTTTGGGAGATTGAAGTTTGGTTAAAATTTTTGGGCTGCTCACGACTAATGTTGCAGGCTTGTCTCCCTTCTTTGGGCGTGGTCACATACAAAGGATTAAACATAATTCCCAATTGCCAATTCCCAATTAGCAATTACCAATTATGATTTAAACGGCCAACTACCAAATGCTTTTTAAGCGATAATAGCATTGATGAGACAATATCAGAGTAAGTCGATCGAGAACCCCCGTATTTCCCAAGCTGTTATTTATGCCAGATCATCCTCAGATATCAGCGATTATTTGCACCCACAATCGCGCCGCCTATTTAGGTGGGGCGATCGACAGCTTGCTGGTACAGGATTTTCCCGACAACTTTGAAGTAGTAGTAGTGGATAACGCTTCTAGCGATTATGCCAGCCCCGAAAGTTCGATTTCGCGCACCCGCGAGGTGGTAGAAGCAAGACAGGGCGATCGGCGCCTCAAGTACGTCTGGGAACCGGAAATCGGTCTGTCAGTAGCCCGGAATACCGGCGCTAAGCAAGCTCGCAGTGAAATATTAGCTTATCTCGACGACGACGCTATTGCTGAGCCGAATTGGCTCAGGGTACTGCACGCGGCTTATCAAAGCAATCAAAAACTCGCCGTAGCTGGTGGCAAAGTCAATGTGCTCTGGCCTTGTGGAGTCTCCCCGCCCCAATGGCTGTCAGCGGGATTGGCCCAGAACTTGGGAGCATATGATTTAGGCGATACTTGCCTGTACCTGACTGCTCCCGGTTTGACTCCCAGGGGGGTAAACTACTCGATCAGGCGCGCTTTTCTCGAACAAATTGGCGGCTTCGATGCCAAACTCGGTAGAGTCGGCACAAAATTGCTGTCAAATGAAGAATTGCGCGCCACAGAATTAGCATTAGAGCTAGGTTGGCAAGTAGTTTATCTACCTGATGCCCAGGTGCTGCACCATGTCGCGACAGAAAGGCTCAACAAAGCTTGGTTTCTAGAGCGCGGGTGGTGGCAAGGCATCAGCGAGTGTTATCGCGAACAATTGTCCGATCGAGCCGGTATTGCTCAGCTTGGGCGGGGGGGTGAAAGAATCTTGAGGGGTGTCTGGAAGTCTTTTAAATATATTAGAGATCCGGCGCTGCGTTTTGAAAATTTCGTTTTTGCCTGGGGTCAAATCGGTTATTTGAGCGCAGCCATCCGCGGCCTGATTTTTGCACCGAAATCGACCACTAGGTATTAGGCTATAGGCAATATCCCTCGCTGCTCAACTCGTTGGCGCGGCTGTACCGATCGCACTTCATCCACCAAAACTCGACCGCATTCAGGTTCAAGCACTCGATTATGACATCTAGTTCATCCAAGATTCCGGTTTCAGTTCTCATTCCGGCAAAAGACGAAGAACTTAATCTACCTGCGTGTCTGGCCAGCATTGCCAGGGCGGATGAAGTTTTCATGGTTGATTCCCAAAGTAGCGATCGCACGGTAGAAATTGCCATCAGCACCGGCGCAAAAGTTGTGCAGTTTTACTTTGACAACCGCTGGCCGAAAAAGAAAAATTGGTCATTGGACAATCTGCCCTTTCGCAACGAATGGGTATTAATTGTCGATTGCGACGAGCGCATTCCGCCGGAACTTTGGGACGAAATCGCGCAGGCGATCGAAGACCCCAATTTTGACGGCTACTACCTCAACCGCAAAGTCTTATTTTTAGGTCAGTGGCTGCGTTACGGTGGCCGATATCCCGACTGGAATTTGCGTTTGTTCAAGCATCAAAAAGGCCGTTACGAAAACCTCGGCACTGAATCCGTCCCCAATACTGGCGACAACGAAGTTCACGAACACGTAATTTTAGCGGGTCAAGTCGGCTACTTAAAAAATGACATGATCCACGAGGATTACCGCGATTTATTTCACTGGATAGAACGGCACAACCGCTATTCTAATTGGGAAGCTCGCGTTTATTACAATATTATTGAAGGGCGCGACGACAGCGGTACTATTGGCGCTCACTTATTTGGAGATGCAGTGCAGCGGAAACGCTTTCTAAAAAAAGTTTGGGTGCGGCTGCCTTTTAAACCCATGCTCAGATTTATTTTATTTTACTTCATTCAGCTCGGCTTTTTGGATGGAAAAGCTGGCTATATTTATGCAAGGTTATTGAGTCAATATGAGTATCAAATTAATGCAAAACTTTACGAATTGCGTTGTTGTGGCGGTCAGTTGAATGTGGCAGAACCTCAGCCGCCTTTGTCGTCACCAGTAGTTATCACTCAGGAGACAGAAGTTAAATTGCCTTAATATTTTGGAGACATGGGGGAATTGGGAATTAGGAAAGCCAGACCATAGCGAGTGGCTTGAGACATTTTCATTTAATAAGTTCTTCGAGGGATGGAAAAAGCAATTTTTCGGCGCTCACTTTTTCGCAATCACAAGGCGGTTGACTGGCTGATATTGCTGATACTTTTCCTAGCAGCAATTGGATGCTTTCGATTAGCAATGGTAGAGTTAATAAAATAATTGATGCTGACACCAGCAAGCTAATCAAGCCGTCAGCCCAATTCCAGTGCAACCAAGCCACAGCGATCGCAGCTAAAATTACTCCAAGCGAGGAAAATATGTCGGCGACTGCGTGCAGAAAGGCGCTTTTGAGGTTCAAGTCACCGTGACAGCAGGAATGCAAACAACAAGCATTAATCGAGTTGATGCTTAAACCAACTATGGCGGTAATTAACATCGGCAGTCCTTCTACTTCGGGAGTTGGGGACTGCAAACGGGCGATCGACTCTGCTGCAATCCAAAGGGCGATCGCTACTAAACTTATACTATTAATTAAAGCAGCAATGATTTCTCCTCGTTCAGGGATTGAGGATTGTGCGATCGTACAATCTACGGATTTACTTTTGCGTTTTACTGAGGAGTACCAAGTCGCTGTCAAAGTTATTGCTAAAGCTGCTACATCTGAAAAAACGTGACCCGCATCTGCTAATAGGGACAAACTATGAGAATTAAGTGCGGCGATTAACTCTGCTACAAAAAAGCTGCTAAGCAGTACCAATGCTGTTTGTAAAAGTCGCACTTTGCCAATTCTGGGATTTGTACTCTCGCATTGTGCGATATCCTTGGCGTTTTCCGAGTCAAAATTATCCCTAACTAGAAATGTCATGCAGCAGTCCTTAAGGTTAAACTCGATTTTAAATTAAACATTAAATTAACTATCAATGACCGATTATATACCAAATCCGAACCAAGATCCGGAAAATCCGATCGCAAATTCCCCAAATTCTCAAATAAACGATCGTCCAATTAGCGACAATCAGCCAAATACTTTGACAGGCGAATCTTTGGTTGATTTGCGGAAGTACGATCAATCAAAGTTCGATCGAGGAAAGCCTACTTGGGTAATTTTGGTTTGGTGGTTCGTGCAGGCGATCGCATTTCCCCTCACTCCACACCCTTTTAATCGCATCAGAAGCGGCTTGCTGCGGTTATTTGGAGCTAAAATAGGTTGTGGTGTGATTATCCGCCCTACGGCTCGTTTTACCTATCCTTGGAAAATTGCAATCGGAGATTACAGTTGGATCGGAGATGATGTTGTATTGTACAGTCTCGATCGAATTGCGATCGGCAAACACTGCGTCATTTCTCAAAAAAGCTACCTCTGCACCGGCACTCATAACACTCAAGACCCAGCCTTTGGCTTAATCACAGCACCTGTGATCATCAATAACGGCGTTTGGATTGCCGCCGACTGCTTCATTGGCCCTGGTGTAGAAATCGGTGCTAACGCTTTAATCGGAGCTCGCAGCAGCGTCTTTAAAAATATGCCAGCTAGCTTTGTTTGCACGGGAACACCTTGCCGTCCCCGCTATCAGCGAGAAATTAACCAAAGTTCATAAGAGACATTGCATCGGGAAACTAAGCAGCTTGAATGGCTTGTGGCCGAATTGGAATTTCAATGACGAATTCTATTCCCTTTCCTTCTGTAGGCTGGCAGTATAATCTGCCCCCATGCTTTTCAACGATAATTTGGTAACTGATAGATAACCCCAACCCAGTTCCCTTACCGATAGGTTTGGTGGTAAAAAAAGGGTCAAATAGTTTCGGTAGTAAACTTTCGCAAACTCCCCGACCATTGTCACTAATATGAATAGCAACCCAATTCTCGTGAATTACTTTTGTAGAAATTTGAATGCGGTTCGGGTGTTGTTTGATTTCTGCAAACGAACGCTGCTGATTAGATTCATCTAAAGCATCAATGGCATTGGAAATAATATTCATGAACACTTGATTTAATTGCCCAGCATGGCATTCTACTGGTGGAATATGACCGTAATTTTTTATTATTTCAATCTCAGGATGCTCTGGTTTTGATTTTAAACGATGATGCAGGATGGTGAGTGTACTATCAATTCCTTCATGAATATTTACTGCTTTCACGTCTGCCTCATCGAGGCGAGAAAAGATTCGCATAGACTTGACAATCTCTTGAATGCGCTGCGTTCCTAAGTTGATTGAGTTAAGAACTTTTATAAAATCTTCCTCCACAAATTCTAGTTCTATTTCATCCATAGCTGCTTGAATTCGAGGGGTGGGGTTTACATAATCTTCTTGATAGAGGTGTATAATATTTAGTAAGTTATGAGCGTACTCTTGGGCATAACCCAGATTGCCAGAGATGAAATTTATAGGGTTATTTATTTCATGAGCAATCCCAGCCGCCATTTGCCCTAAGCCGGACATTTTTTCGCTTTGGATTAACTTAAGCTGCATTTGTTGTAAATCATCGTAGGCTTGGCTGACTTCTCTAACTTTTTCCTCCAATAAGATGTTTTTTTCTTCTAATTTATCAGCAAGAACATGAAGCTTTAAATGCAGCTTGACGCGAGCTAATACTTCCTCCTGTTGGAAAGGTTTGGTAATATAATCTACAGCCCCAAGCTTAAACCCCTCAACTTTATTAGCCGTATCCGAGAGCGCAGTCATAAATATAATGGGAATCTGTTTAGTTTCTGGATTAGCCTGTAATCGACGACAGGTTTCAAATCCATCAATTTCTGGCATCATGACATCTAACAAGATTAGATCGGGGAGAGCATATTTGACTCGCTCTAGTGCCATTTTGCCAGATTTGGCAACCCGAATTTCAAATCCTTCTTGGCTTAAGGCATCAGATAAGACACCCAAGTTAGCTGAATTGTCATCAACTATAAGAATCGTACCATTTGCTTGAGTTTCTGAATTCATAAACCTTACTTGTAGGACTCAATAAACGTTAAAATCTCTTCGTCTTGAAAGTCCTTTGCCATCTGATGCAATCTTTTAGCAAAGGGAATATATTGGGGATCTATTTCTTCAAGTAATACCGCCTGCTTAACTATTTCTAGGAAATTTCCTTTCATAGCCAGTTCGTATAGAATTTCCATTTCTTTAGCTGGCGGGGCAATTAGCTCATCGGTGTCTGAGCCGATCGCCAGGGGATCTTCATTAGCTTCATAAACCCATTCTAAATCAAGATACTGTTGTAATTTTTGCAGGAGTTCCGTGGCTTGAACAGGTTTGGGAATAAAAGAGTTGCCTCCTGCTTCTAAACTTCTGTATTGATCGGCTTCAAATACGCTGGCAGAAGAGACAATAATGATGATGTCTTTGAAGTTGTCCGATTCTCTAACCCGCTTAATTAGCTCGAAGCCATCTAGTTCGGGCATTAGTAAGTCGGTAACGATTAAATCTGGCTGTACCTCCAGAATTTTTTCCCAGCCTTCCTCCCCATCGTTTGCTTCAGACACCTCAAAGCCTAGCGGACTGAGCAAATTGCTAACTACGGAACGGTTAGCCCATTTGTCATCAATAACCACAATCTTAGGCTGGCGGTCTTTGATGCCGATAATCTGGCCGCGATGGTCAATTTGAGAAGTTTTCACCCATTCATCGGCTTGAGATAGATTGACATCAAACCAGAAAATACTGCCAACATTCATCTCACTTTGAACCTGAATGGTACTGCCCATTAGTTCTACAATCCTTTGGCTAATTGCCAGTCCTAATCCCGTACCTTCCGTCTGCCGCCTGCGATCTCCTACCTGCTCGAAGGGCTGAAAGATAGCTTGGAGTTGATCTTGGGCAATGCCGGTACCTGTATCGCGTATTTCAAAGCGAATTTTTTCTTCTGTGGCAAAGCTGACTATAAAAGTAACAGCACCCTCATCCGTAAATTTAATAGCGTTACTTAAAAGATTAATTAACACTTGTCGCAAGCGTTTTTCATCCGCATGAATACCGATCGGGAGTTCGGGGCTTGATGGAAAATGAAACTGAATTCCCTTTAGTTCAGCTCGGATACGACACATTTCTGCGACACCTTGCAGGAACGCCGGGAAATGAAAATCCGTAGGCATGAGTTCCACTTTCTGTGCTTCAATCTTCGACAAGTCGAGAATATCATTGATTAAGGTCAGTAAATGGGAACCGCACTGATAAATAACATCAATGCGCGATCGCTCTTCTTGATTCAAGGATTTGGAACGCTGAAGAATTTGGGCGTATCCCATGATGCCATTAAGGGGAGTCCGCAACTCGTGGCTCATATTGGCAAGGAATTCACTTTTAGCGCGACTTGCTGCTTCGGCTGCTTCCTTAGCTTTTGCCATTAGGAATTCTGCTTGTTTGCGATCGTGGATATCGGTGCAAGTGCCAACCCACTCCCGGATGCTGCCATCTTCATTCAGAATAGGTACGCCCCTACCTTGGAAATAACGATAGTTTCCATCCGCTCCCCGGATTCGATATTCTATGTCATACAGGCTTTTCGTTTGCACTGCTTCCATCCACGCCTGAGCGGTTGATTCGCGATCGTCCGGGTGAATTGCATTTAACCAGCCAAAACCAACCACCTCCTCTACGGTTTGTCCGGTGTAAGCTCTCAGAGTCGGCATATCCGGGCATCGCCCCTCAGAATCGCCTGTCCAGACAATTTGGGACGTAGCAAGAATTAGCGAACGATAGCGTTCTTCGCTTTGTTTGATCGCATCTTCCGCTTGTTTGCGATCGTGGATATCGCTGGAAGTGCCAATCCACTCCCGGATGCTGCCATCTTCATTCAGAATTGGCACCGCTCTAGCTTGAAAATAACGATAGTTTCCATCTGCACCCCGGATGCGATATTCTATGTCATACCTACTTTTCGTTTGCACTGCTTCCATCCAGACCTGAACTGTTGGTTCGCGATCGTCTGGGTGAATTGCATCTAACCAGCCAAAACCAACCACTTCGTCTACGGTTTGTCCAGTGTAAGCTCTGAAAGTTGGTAGATCTGGGCATCTTCCTTCTGCATCCGTTATCCAGACCATTTGGGACGTAGCAGCGATTAGCGAACGATAGCGTTCTTCGCTTTGTTTGATCGCATCTTCCGCTTGTTTGCGATCGGTAATATCTCGCACCACAGATAACGCATACAGCTTGTCATCCTGCCAATAGGGGGTTGCTGTAACTTCCACATCAATACACTTGTTATCCTTGTGGATATCAATGGCATGACAGAAGAACTGCTTACCTGCCTTCACAGTTTCTAAGAAGTCCACAAATAGGTGGTAACTATCTGGGTGTATGAAGCCTCCAGGTGGTAGTTGAGTGAACTCCTCATAAGTGTAGCCGTGGATTCTGGCTTGCGCCGGATTGATGGCGACTACTTTTCCGGTTTCTAGTTCTGTGATGATAATGCCATCGTTCACCGACTCAAAAATACTGCGATACTGAGTTTCTTTATGTCGCAACGCTTCTTCCGCTTGTTTGCGATCGGTAATATCTCGTGTTGTGGCGATCAGGCCGAGGATATTGCCATTAGCATCCCGCCAAGGAGCTTTTGTAGTTAAAAAGGTCCTAGGGGTTTCATCAAGAGAGATATCTTCCTCGTAACTCTCAGTGATTCCTGTTGCCATGATTTGACGATCTTTTGCCATCATTTCACGGGCAGCGTTAGGCAGTAATTCCCAATCATCTTTGCCGATGATTTCCTCACTTGGCTTGCCCAAGAAGTTTGCCAAATTGGAGTTAATGGCAACATAACGCCCTTCTCGATCTTTAACGACAATGAAGTCGGGTGTACTTTCCAAAATAGAGTTTAGCAGTGCATTACGATCGCGCAGAGCTTCTTCAGCTTGTTTGCGATCGCTAATGTTTCGTGCTATGGCGATCATGCCGAGAATATTGCCCTGAGCGTCCCGCCAAGGGGCTTTTGTCGTTAAAAAAGAAGTGGTGATCTTACCATTAGAAACATCTTCTTCGTAGGTTTCAGTAGTGCCTGCTTCCATGATCTCGCGGTCTTTTGCCATTATTGCAACGGCGGCCTCCGGGGGAAGGAGTTCCGAATCGTCTTTACCCAGGATCTCCTCAATGGGTTTACCGTAAAAGGATTTTGCCCCATTGGAATTAAGGGCAACGTATCGGCCTTCCCGGTCTTTAACAACTATTATGTCTGGCGTACTTTCCAAGATAGAGCTCAGCAAGACGTTGCGATCGCGCAGCGCAGCTTGCTGTTCGCGCAGAGCTTCTTCAGCTTGTTTGCGATCGGTAATATCTGTATTAGCCCCAATCCATTCCCGAATTGAACCATCCGCATTCAGTAGTGGTATACCACGACAACTCATGTACCGATATTCGC
This sequence comes from Microcoleus sp. S36b_A4, assembly GCF_036700645.1. Lineage (NCBI taxonomy): Bacteria > Bacillati > Cyanobacteriota > Cyanophyceae > Oscillatoriales > Microcoleaceae > Microcoleus > Microcoleus sp. S36b_A4. Next base: position 22,284 of record NZ_JAUBPI010000026.1, read on the forward strand.
CGTCATAGCGGCGCATACGTAATTCATCTTCATAGAGCGAGCGATTGGCCACGGCAGCCGACCATATACTAGCAACATGAGCGCGATCGTCTGGGTGGATCGTGTCTAGCCAGCCCCATCCCTTGTACTCATCAAATGTCAGTCCTGTAAATGCACCTAAAGTAGGTTGCTCGCTGGCCAATTCGCCCTCAGCATTACCGATCCAAATACTTTGAGCGGTAGCTTCGATCAAAGAACGAAATCGTTCTTCACTTTGTTTTAGGACATCTTCTGCGTTTTTGCGATCGCGAATATCCCGCGTAATAGTGGCAATCCCTACGGGTTCATTAGTCTCTGGATGGTTTACCAGAAATAGGGTGTAATCTACGGCGATGGGTTGACCTGTCACGAAATGTCTGAAGCGGAAATCACTCCGCCAACTTCCCTCTTGCATTATTGCAGGCATAATAGACTGCTGTACAAAGTCCAAATCTTCTGCCATGAAGAAGTCGGTAATGTGTTTGGTTTTGGCTTCGTTCAAACTACTGAGTCCCACCAAATCCCGACCAGCCTGATTCACGAGTATAGGGCGACCATCCATCGAGGCAACGCCAATAAAGTCACGGCTATTCTCGATCGTTGTAACAAGCAATTGCCGCTCTTCCTCTGCTTTTTTGCGATCGCGCAGCGCAGCTTGTTGTTCGCTAATATCCCGCGCAATAGTGGAAATAAACTCGACTTCACCCGCTTCGGTTTTGTGGACGATCAAAACCTGGGAGACTGGAATTTCTTCCCCATCCCGTGACAAAAATAGGATTTCACCAGCCCACCTACCCTCTCGCAAGGCGGTGGGAATTATTTCGTTGTGGAACTTTGCTTTAGCCGAGGGAGCTAATACAGAATCTATAGTAAACGGCGATCGTGCTTCCTCTAGAGACATCCCCAGCATTTCCTGTCCGGCTTTGTTGAGATAGACGCTATGCCCAGCCGCATCCACAACTCCTACTAAGTCGGAAGTTGCTTCCAAAATTGCCGTCAGTCGTGCCTGCTTTTGTTCTGCCCGCTTGCGATCGGTAATTTCAATTACAATCCCACCAAGACCAAAAACGATGCCATTTTCGTCCAACAAAGGATAGTAAGATGCTTGCCAGTAGCGCAGGATGCCCGGTTCTTTCGGCGTTTCACCCACTAATTCATAGTCGAGAATTGCCTTGCCCGTATCCAGAATGCCTTGCAGCATTGGTTCCACAGTCGCAGCCAATTCTGGCAGCACTTCACGCACTGACCTACCAATATGGTCTGCCACACAAACGCCATTCATCTGGGCCAAAACTTCGTTAATTTGGACATACCGGAGTTGGCGGTCAAAAATCAGCATTCCGGCATTGGCACCTGCAAAAAAAGCGTCGAAGTGAGCCTGTCGCAATACCTGTGCTGTTGTGTTCTCTTGCTGGGGCGGTTGGTTTTTATGTGGTGGGAATGTGCTCATGTTGGCTCGTGCATTTCAGCTATAATTCTAGAACTTCTTTCCAATTATGGGTTCGTAAGGTTTTCCTTTTTTCCTATTTGGGTACTGAATAAAACGTTCAGTAGGGCGACCATTAGGCTTTCAATCGGCGATATATGTATCCCTTGCGACAATATTTCCGTTAATTCTTCGGATGTATCGCCAAGCAGTTCTATTGCTCATCAATTCTATTCCTAATCAATTTTATGGGTAGTACATTGGTGACAACATAAGCTAGGGCAGCGTTTGTCAATCAGGAATTATGCTCAGCATTTACTCAGATTTGGGGGAAAACTTAGATTTGGGCGATCGAGCAATCATGGCGATCGCCATATTTATGCCCACCAACCCCCAAATCGCCAATTTTCCACTCCTCAACAAGCAGTATTTTAAGTAAAATTACGGATTGACAAATGCGATTAAATTATAGTTTTTCCCCCATGTCAGTAGAATGCCAAGTATTCTTGGAACGTTATCAATTTTAGCTAGATGCGTTAAATTTTCATTTAGATATACACAAGAGGGAAGCAACTGGCAGAGTAATAGCAATATCTCTCCCACCAGTCAAAATCATTGTAATACTTGGATATTTGACTTGTCCACTTAAATAGTCATTGAATAATCCCTGCTTAAGTTGATAACGGGACTTCAAAAAAAAATAGTGGAGAGTATGATAAACTCAAATCGAGTTAATGTTGACTAAAGTTAGTAGAGCGATCGCTTTAACAATAGATGAGTCGGCTCTCGGCTCGCGAAAAAGTGGCACACTAACCGCAGGCCTGCGAAGACCAGGTATCCGAAAAATTGGCAAGAGGGATAACTGCGTATTATGAGGAACCACATCTCTATCTAACGACTTCACTTTTTTTACTCTAAAAACAGGTTAACATTTAGGATAACGATCTCAGTATTTTATTTTTACATTGGGTACTGAGAACTTTATTTTTTACTACTTTCCTTAAAAAATGACCACACAAAAAACCTTGTTTCCTGAATTTAAATTGAATACAATTCCCGAAGAAGTATTGACACAGATATCGCAAATATTTACAGCTACCCTATTTAAAATAGGTGAAAATCCAGTATCGTTGCAGTCACTGGTGGAACTGATTGTATTGTTTATGGCTATCCTTGTCATAGCACGCTCTTTTACAAACTTTCTTAAGGAACGCTTGCTAGTCAGACTGGGAATTGACGAGGGAAACCGGGAAGCGATCGCAGTAATTATTGGGTATTTGATAGTAGCTTTGGGGGTGATAGTCGCCATCCAAAGCATCGGTTTCAACCTCGCTTCTTTTGCAGTAGTTGCGGGGGGATTGGGAGTCGGAATTGGCTTCGGAATCCAAGATTTAACAACTAATTTTGTCAGTGGCTTAACGCTGCTTTTAGACAGACCTGTGAAAGTTGGAGACTTTGTGGAATTAGAAGGATTAATGGGAATCGTCAAAAAAATCTCGATTCGATCGACCATCATCCAAACCACTGAGGACTCTAGCGTCATTGTTCCCAACAGCAAAATGATTAGCAACAAAATTGTTAACTGGAGTTACGAAAACTCCCTACTCTGTCTGCGAGTTCCCGTAGAAGTAGCGGAGAATAGTAACCCGCTGTTAGTGACAGAAACTCTGTTAAATATTGCTTACAAAGAAGCAGGAGTTTTGTACGAGCCCAATCCGAAAGTATTGTTTGTCGAGTTTGGTGATGATAGTTTTAAATTTGAACTTTTAGTTTGGACGGACAAGCCGACTGAAAGAGAAATAATTAAAAGTTCTTTAAATTTTGCAATTGAATACAATTTCCGCCACCAAAAGATAGAATTTCCGTTCAATGACAGAGAAATTTATTTGCAAAACCCCGAAGTTCTGTTGTCAATGTTCAACAAAAAAGAAACTGCAATTGACCTCCCGAACAGTTACTCGGAAAATGAGCAAAAACCGCCAATTTTTGCAGAGAAACTGAAAAAGCCATCGTCGCTTAGCTGTTTGCTGCGAGAGGTGGAATACTTTGAAAATCTGACCGATCTGGAATTGCGGCAATTGATTGAAGTTGGATACCGCAAACGGCTGCGATCGCAAGAATATTTGTTTCACGAAAACGACCCCGGAGATGCTTTTTACATGATTCTTTCAGGTTCAGTAGAAGTTTTTGTAGAAGCTATTGACAAACATCTGAATAACCTCGGTTCTGGTCAGTTTTTCGGGGAACTTTCTTTGATGTTGGGCATCCCCAGAACTGCTTCGGTAAGAGCTTTGGAAGAAACAATTTTGTTTGCCATCAATAAAGAAGGTTTCCAGAAAGTTTTAACTGAACGACCGGATTTATCTGAACAGATTATTCAAGAAATAGTCAAACACAAAGAAGAACTCAGCGAGAGACAGCAATTATTGCGAGAAATGGAATTGGTAGATGCAGCAGAAGAGGATGAAAATCCTGTAGAATGGGTGAGAAAACGGCTAAAAAATCTATTTAGCGTTTGAAATAATTTCTATGACGCGATTTATTCACGATCTCTTTGCCAAAGAATACCTGGAGGAATTGCTGTCGCCACTCGGAACGGTTAATATCGGCCGCGATGTGACTTCGGAAGTCTGAGAAATCGATGTTTACTTCACTTTCTTCAATCTAAAATCTAAAATCTAAAATCGATTGATGCCCACAGCATCGAAAGCATTGGTAGATAGCTTTAATGCGATACCAGACACAGAGAATTGGATGCAGGGAATTTATTTTTTGGGGGAATCTTTGCGAACTGCAATTGTGGCTATTCACCAGTTGCCAGAAACTCCAGACACGCTGTGGTTGAGGATTTTGGGCAAAGGGGGAGTGCAGCAAAGGGCTATTTCCCAATTAAGCGCTTTAGCAACAGACGATCCGTTGCGGATTATCGCGCTAGAATTGCTGTATCGGTTACAGTCAAATTTATTGACATCCTCCCCGCCGTAAACGGTCGGGGATTCTAAACATCACTGTTTAGGCTTCCTCTTTCCACGACTCGACTTACATTGAGGAGTTGCCTCACCAATGCAGCGGTCGATGTCTCCAGAGGCGTTTAACGTTTCCGTGTGCCCCACGGTACGAAGTCCTAACTCAAGTATGTTGATTGCGGCATTCCAGTCACGTAAGAGTACAACACCGCAATGTTGGCAGCGGTGCGTTCTTTGACTCAAAGACTTTTTGACGATTTCCCCACAGTTAGAACAATTTTGCGAAGTGTAGTGCGGTGGTACAGCAACTGTTACCACTCCAAACACTTTGCCGAAATATTCCAACCATTGACGGAAAGCAGACCATGCAGCATCCGAAATAGATTTAGCTAGCTTTCTATTTTTGACCATATTTCGCACCTGCAAATCTTCGTAGGCAACCAAGTCGCTAGACTGGATTACGCATCTTGCCAATTTCACGGCAAAATCTTTACGTTGTCTACTTACTTTGAGGTGTTTTCTACTTAATCGGTTTCTTGCTTTGGCTTTATTTTGGGAGCCTTTTTTTGTTCTCGAAAGACGCCGATTCAGTCGTTTGAGAGCTTTCTCGGACTTTCTCAGATGACGCGGGTTTTCAATTGTTTGACCGTCTGAATCTGTGTAGAAGTGAGTCAAACCAACGTCCAAACCTAGTGTTTTACCAGTTGGCGTTCTCTTTTCTAGTCGTTCTTGGTCGATCAAAAACTGAACGTAGTAACCGTCGGCTCTACGAACAACACGCACGCGCTTAAGCTGCTTTAATTGGTAGAAGTGCAAGTCGCGAGTTCCCCACAACTTAAAACTTCCGGCTTCAAACCCATCAGTGAAAGTGATAGTACGTCTATCATCCGACAACTTATAGCCTGTTGTTTTATATTCAACAGAGTCGTGCGTCTGATGTTTTTTAAAACGCGGGAAGCCCTTTTTCCCTGGTGTGCTTTTTTTGCAGTTGTCGTAGAACCGCGCAATTGCAGACCAAGCTCTTTCGGCAGAAGCCTGACGCGCTTGAGAGTTGAGTTTAGCAGCCCAATGAAATTCTTTGGCTAGGACAGCGCAGTAGGCGCTTAACTCGTACTTGCCGATTCCCAAGTTGTCGAGCCAGTATCTCAGACAGCTATTGCGAACGAAGCGAGCGGTGCGGATGGCTTCGTCTAGCCTCTCGTACTGTTGCTTCGTCCCCTCAAGTTTTGCCTCAAATACCAACATAGTTACGCTTGTCGTGTCAGCGTAAGTATAACACAGAAAGCCGTCCTACAAGGACGGGGCTTTAAACCCAATTATTTTAGTAACCGATGCGCCACAAGTATTAGAGCCAGAAGAGCGGGAGTTAATTATGGCCATTGCACCACTTTTTCAACAACAAATACAAGCCGCACAGCAACAAGCTAGAGAAGAAGGACTAGAACAAGGACTAGAAGAAGGATTAGAACGAGGGCTAGAACAAGGACTAGAACGAGGCAGACAAGAACAACAGCGCTTAATATTAGAAAATTTTCTGCGAGTTAGATTTGGAGAATCAAGTCCAAAAATGACAGTTTTTCTATCTCCAATATCCAAGTTGGCGGCGGAATTTACAGTTTTGTTGCTGGCAATATCGATGTTAACAGTCGATGAAACAGGGCGGGAAGCAGCGGTTAAATTGTTAGCTGAAAGTGTCTTGCAAATACGATCGCCTGAATTGGGCGATCTTCTGCCTGCAGCAGTTACTAATTTATTTGCATTGCCTGTGGCAGAATTGACATTGTTTGTAGAACAACTGCCGCAGTTATCTGCGGAGGAATTGAGGGACAGGTTAGGAAAAACACCTGAATAGAACCTGCGATCGCAGCCATAAAGGGATCTCGCTCTTTATGGCTGCGATCGCTCTCAAATAAAATTCCTAAATTTTGTCGATCGCACTTAGGAATTGGACTGCGGGGATAAGATCAAATGCAGCAGACCCTCGATCAGTCGATCGCGCTCCATTGGGATAATATCTTTGCCGTGCATCATATGCTGCGTTAACTGGAAATATACCAGCGATCCAATAAAAATCCGCGCCGTTGCCTCCGGATCTGGCAATTTTAACTCTGGATGCGATGCGAAATATTGAGTAAGCCGATCGATCCCCGGTTTGGCTAAGTTTTTCACAAAAGTCTGCGCTAACTGGGGAAAACGCCCCGACTCCGCAATCACTAACCTCACAAAATTGAGAAATTCAGGTTCCTGCGTCACCTGCTCTAATAGAGTTGTGGCAACGAATCGCAGCGCTACGGCCGGTTCTTCATCCAGAACTGTAAAATGGACTTTTTCTCGCGCCAGCCGCTGTACCAAAGCCGCGAATAATCCTTCTTTATCTGTAAAATAGCTGTAAACCGTGGCTTTGGAAACTCCGCCCGTCTTCGCTACCTTGTCCATACTCGTCCCCGCGTAGCCGTGGGCTAAAAATTCTTGCATCGCACCTTGCAGGATTTGCTCGGTTTTGTCACTTGCTGCTGCGTCTGGTTCGATCGGTTTTGTCCTTGCCATACCTTGCTTCTGTAATTTTTATTTGGGATCTTGACATTATTATACTGAACGGTTTAGTATTAAAACATATCAGAACTAAACGGTTTAGTTTTATTCCTCAAAAAGAGGTATGTCATGGTACACCAACCAACAGCAGACAGCTTATCCTCAAATCCATCCCTAGTTAAACAACTCCTAGTTGTGGCAGCAGTAGCAACCCTGGGGGCAGCAGGAACCACAGGCTATACGATCTGGCGATCGCGCATACCCGATCCGAACGCAGTAGCCGCAGCAGCAGCCGTCACAGCATCCCAATTAACAACAGTTACAGCCTTGGGGCGACTCGAACCCAGAGGAGAAGTAATTAAAGTCTCCGCCTCCGGTGCTGCGGAAGGAAACCGGATCGATCAACTGTTGGTAAAAGAGGGAGACAGGGTGAAAACAGGCCAGGCGATCGCAATTCTCGACAGTCGCGATCGCCTGCAAGCGGCCCTAGACCAAGCTCAAGAACAAGTGCGCGTCGCCGAGGCAAACCTAGCAAAAGTCAAAGCTGGAGCCAAAAACGGCGAAATCCAAGCCCAGAAAGCCACTATTGCCCGCATAAGAGCCGATCGCAGCAACGAAATCACAGCGCAACAGGCGATCGTTGCCCGTCTAGAAATCGATCGCAGCACCGAAATTGCAGCGCAACAAGCCACAATTGCCCGCATCAGGGCCGAACAACAAGGTGAAATTCAAACCCAACAAGCCACAATTGCCCGTCTACAAGCCGAACTCCGCAACGCCATCAGCGAGGATCAGCGTTACTCCCAACTCTATGAACAGGGAGCAATTTCCGCCTCAACTAGCGACAGCAAAAGCCTCGCCGCCGAAACCGCCCAACAGCAAATCAACGAAGGAAAGGCAAAACTGAATCAAATTCGCCAATCCCGCCAACAACAAATTAACGAAGCGCAAGCCAAACTTAACCAAATTCAGCAATCCCGCCAACAACAAATTAACGAAGCGCAAGCCAAACTCAGCCAAGTTGAGCAATCTCGACAACAGCAAATCGACGAAGCCAAAGCAAATCTCGATCGCATCGCCGAAGTACGCCCCGTTGACATAGCAGCAGCAGCCGCCGAAGTCAGTTCCGCCGCTTCTGCAGCCAAACAAGCCAAAGCCAATCTGGATCTAGCTTACATCCGTGCTCCCAGAGACGCCCAAGTCCTGAAAATTCATACGCATCCGGGGGAAAGGGTGGGAAACGACGGCATTGTCGAACTTGGACAAACTCGCGAGATGCTGGCTGTTGCGGAAATCTACGAAAGCGATGTGGACAAAGTACGCCTCGGACAAACCGCCAAAATTACTAGCGATGCTTTGACAGGCGAATTGCGGGGAACTGTCGAACATATTGGTTTGCAAGTGCAGCGACAAAACATTGTTAACACCGATCCTTCTGCGAATATTGATAGTCGAATTGTCGAAGTAAAAGTGCGCTTAGATCAAGCTTCCAGCCAGAAAGTAGCGGGATTCACCAATTTGCAAGTCAAAGTGGCGATCGGGGAAATTAAAGATTAAGAAGTCTTAAACCGCAGGGTCGCTTTCTTCAATCCAAAATCCAAAATCTAAAATCTAAAATCCTATGCTTGGACTCATAAAACCCTTACAACAATTAAGACGCAGAACTTCCCTCGGATGGCTGCAACTGAGTCACGACAAAGGCAGAATGGCCGTTGCAGTAGCAGGAATTGCCTTTGCTGACGTTTTGATGTTCATGCAGTTAGGCTTTCAAAATGCCCTTTACACCAGCAATACGCGGCTGCACCAAAGCTTGCAAACAGACTTAGTTTTGATTCACCCCCAAGCGCGAAATTTGATTAATTTGTCTTCCTTCCCCAGACGCAGATTGTATCAAGCAATGAACGTACCGGGGGTGAAATCAGCCGAGCCGCTTTACGTGAAAATTGCTAACTGGAAAAATCCCGAAACTCGGCGCGAAACGTCGCTGATGGTGGTGGGTTTCAATCCGAATCGCCCTGCGTTTGCGCTTCCCGAAGTTAACCAAAATTTGAACGCGATTAAATTGCCGGATACCGTGTTGTTCGATCGAGCTTCTAGGGGAGATTACCAAAAAACGATCGCCCAAATCGATCGAGGCAAAGCCGTTAAAGCTGAGGTCGAGCGACGCACGATTAACGTCAGCGGTTTATTCACAGTTGGAGCATCTTTTGCCGCCGATGGTATTTTGATGACTAGCGATCAAAATTACCTGCGCCTGTTTGCGAGACAAAATGCCGCGAGTGTTAATGCCGGATTAATTCAACTGCAACCGGGTGCTGACCCCGTGGAAGTTCAACAAGTTTTGAAAGCATATTTGCCGCCGGATGTCAAGGTATTAACCAAACAAGAATTTATCGATTTTGAGAAAAACTATTGGGCTAAGAATACTGCGATCGGCTTTGTGTTTAATTTAGGCGTCGCGATGGGTTTTGTAGTTGGTGTGATTATTGTTTATCAAGTTCTCTCAACCGATGTCAGCGACCACATGGGAGAATACGCTACTTTTAAAGCGATGGGCTACCGCAATGTTTATTTACTGGGCATCGTTTTTGAAGAAGCTCTAATTCTTTCCGTCCTCGGTTTTTTGCCAGGAGTAGGAGTTTCTTTCGGACTTTACTCTTTAACCCGCCAAGCCACAAATTTACCGCTTTATATGACGCTGCTTAGAGCATTTATAGTATTACTTTTGAACGTGATTATGTGCACTATTTCGGGAGCAATTGCTACTCGCAAGCTGCAAGCCGCCGATCCGGCAGATATGTTTTAAGGGAAAATGAATCAGTTTATAGGATTCGGCGGTTGAAACCGCTACTAGACAAACTAAGTCCCTCTCTAAGAGAATAAAGAATAAAGGGGGTATTAAAGCAAAATTTTGTATAAAGTCCTGAATACACCCATATTTTTTGTAATCATTCTCTTGTTTTCCCTCTGCATTATCGGCGGCAAAAGCGATTAAGTTTAAAACCTCAAACCTCAAACCAAAAAGTTATGAACTCTACTACTCTCTACCCGACAACCAACGCATTACAGATTCCTGCATCTATAATTTCCGCGCACCAACTCGACCACTACTTCGGTCAAGGTCAACTGCGAAAACAGGTACTTTTTGACATTAATCTCGATATTAATGCAGGTGAAATTGTGCTAATGACGGGGCCTTCCGGTTCGGGAAAAACAACGCTTTTAACTTTGATTGGCGGGCTGAGATCCGGTCAATCGGGAAGTCTCAAAATTCTCGGTCAAGAAATGTGCAAAGCGAGTGCAGACGAATTGGTAAAGGCGCGGCGCAAGATTGGTTATATTTTTCAGGCGCACAACTTGCACCGCAGTTTGACAGCGCTGCAAAACGTGCAAATGGGTTTGGAAGTTCACGGGAATTTGTCGCGTTCTCAAATGCGCGATCGCTCTGCAAAAATGCTAGAGTTAGTAGGATTGGAACAGCGGATTAACTATTATCCAGATGATTTGTCGGGAGGACAAAAACAAAGAGTTGCGATCGCCCGCGCTTTGGTCAGTCAACCGCAAATTGTTTTAGCTGACGAACCAACAGCCGCGCTGGACAGCAAATCCGGTCGCGAAGTGGTGAATTTGATGCAGCAACTTGCCAAAGAACAGGGTTGTACAATTTTGTTAGTAACCCACGATAACCGAATTTTGGATATTGCCGATCGCATCGTTCACATGGAAGATGGAAAATTAGCCTAATTTTTAAATTTCTGAAGAATAGACATCACCCATAACGGCCCCATTTTCAATTTTGGATGTCAAAATTTCATCCAAAATTCCCAAACTCTAATCTCCACTCGTCCTTGAACAGTTGACTAATTGCTAACAACTAATCCTTGTCGGTAAATCCCCAAATTTTGCAGGTACATTGCTTCGAGTTTGGGCATCGACGATTCCACGGAACCGCCATAACGCCGAAAAGAAGGCCAGATGTAAGCGAGTTTTCTTACTGCGGGCTCCAATCGACCCGCTTCTATATCTTCTAATGCACCTTTTTCTCGGATTAACTCTATAGCCATCAAATCTTGATTTTCTGGGCTGAAATCGCGGACGCCAAATTTTTTGGCAAATCTGTCCCAAGTGGTGCTGAGAAACTGATATCGCCCCGCTGCGTCGGAACAGAGTTTTTTACCATAGCGGCGGCCGCACCTCATTTCCCTGGGATGATCTTGAAAGCTGACAAATTTTGTACCGGTGTACTGGGTGCGGTAGCCGTCGGGGCTAGCGGTTCCTTCGGCGGCTGCGATGGTGTCGAGAAAGGCTTTGACTCGACGTTCCGGGCTGATGCTATCGAGTCTGCTATCCTGTCTGGGCTCTGGTGAATTCAGGGTTGCAGTTTTGGGCGATCGATCGCGATCGATGTTATCCTCTCGTTTGTCTGGTGAATCGAGCGCCGCAACTTCCTGCAGGCGTTTCGGGGCGGGCGAGCTTCCTGCCGAGACCGATTGTCCCCACAACAGCCTCGGCGTCATTCGACCTAAGAAAAAGCACAAACAGATTAAGAAACCCCAAGAGAGTTGAAAACGAAGGAGTTTGGAGTGATTCCGGCGCAGAATCGGCCACCGGTGAAGGGGGAGTGTTGCGGGCAAAATTTTCGTTTGCTGGCCGAAGGCGAACAGCGATTTCAGCGCTAGCAAGGTTTGCTGGTAGAAACGCGGTGGAAGTTTCCGAGCTCTCATCGCTCCGGCGAAAGTCTCCACATCTGTCAGAGTAACTTGTGCCAGCGGTTTTGCGACAAAGACTCGAAAATGGTTGGCCGCCTGCCAGCTAAAGCGCCGGTTGCGGGGGGATTTGCGGTTTACCCACAGGCGAATTAGCTCCATGTCTGACATAGGGAGCAGGTGGCTTCCCAGATGTTTTGATGCGTACAAAAGTACCTCCTGATATCAGTTCAGGTTGAAATATCCCAGTTTGTGGACTTGAGATTGGTTTCACCGTTGAAATTGGGGACTGGCAAGGAAACAAATCTCTTTCGGGGCGATCGCAAACTTCAAATTTTTCGGTCATCACCGAAGGGCAGCGATAGGGATCAAGATAAACTGGTTTCAACCATATCCAGTGATACTACTAAGTGTTCGCCCGGTCAAGTTCACGGGCAGATTTGGCGATGGGTTGAGTCTAAAATTTAGTGATTCGACAGGCCTCGCCGTCCCAACTGACATAGGTTTCAAGGTACTGGCATCCGGCTGGCTCAAAAGCGAGCGATCGCATTTTTTTGTATCTAATATTAAGAATTCTACCGGTGTTTGGGCCCGGAGGATTCCTCAGCTTGAATGCTGAGCAAATTTTTGCGTTTTGCCAGCATCAGGGAACCGTAGCGGTTAGCCCAAACTTGAGTAAACTCAGCACCTAAGAAGAGAATCTGAGCCGAATAATTGATCCAAAGTAAGATAATCACGAACGAGCCAGCAGCACCGTAGGTAGAGGCAATACCGCTACCACCTAGGTAAACTCCAATTAATGATTTGCCGATCGTAAATAGCACTGAGGTGATGGCGGCGCCGATCCAAACATCATTCCAGGCAAGATTGACATCGGGCAAAAGTTTGTAAATTAAGGCAAAAAGCAGCGTAACTACGCCAAAGGAGAGAACAAAGTCCACAACCTGCCAAATGCCGACTGGTAAGTGCAGCAAGCCGTTCAACCAATAGCTAACGGCGGCTAAAATGGCACTAATTACTAAAGATACTAGCAGTAGAAAGCCTATGCCTAAAATCATTGCAAAAGACAATACGCGATCTTGCAGAAATCCCCAGATCCCGCGTCCGGGAGGCGGTGAAACATTCCAAATAGTATTGAGGGCTTCTTTGAGATTAGTAAACACATTGGAAGCCCCCCACAAAAGTGTAGCGATACCGACTAAAGTAGCAATCATTCCCGACTTTGGTTCGGAGGCTTTGAGGATTAGTTCTTGGACGGTTTCGGCGCCATCTTTCCCGATTAAGCTTTGGAGTTGGGCGACGATTTGACCTTGGGCTGCGTCTGCACCAAAGACTAAACCGGCGATCGCAATTACGATAATTAGCAGCGGGGCCAGGGAGAAGACTGTGTAATAGGCTAGGGCGGCGGCTAAGGTTGGGGCTTTATCTTCTTGCCATTCAGTAAAAGTTTCTTTGAGCAGCGATATAACTGTTTTTAATTTCACGGCATTTGGTTTCCTTATACTTGGAGTATAAGGAATTATACTAGGTTAAGAGTTTTTTAGCCTCAGCCACAAGATAGATTTATCGAGTAGCAAATTCAAAAGATTATTTTTATGTCAGATTCCCACACAACAGTTAACAACACCGAGGGAAAAATGTCCAAAAAAGCAATTTCTTGGGCCAAAATGAGCGCATTAGTAGCGGTGGTCAATTTTTTGCTGGTGCTTTTCCATTTCAGTTACCTTCAGTTGCGTCCTGTTTATCAGAGCTATTTTCCGGGTTTAGTTAAAATTTATGACCCGATTAAAGGCATTAATTCGAGTTTGCAAAATCCCGAATATTTGAAAAGCGCTGACCAGTTTTGGCGAATTGATACGTTTTTTATCGGTTTTTTTGGGGCGGAATTTTTGATTAAAAGTCTGTTCCACACCCGCCGTAAACCGGGGGTAACTTGGTTTAATTTTGTGCTGAGGCGCTGGTACGAAGTGTTTCTGGTGATCCCGATTTGGCAGGGGTGGCGGATTCTGCCGGTATTGGTGCGGCTGCACAAGTCGGGTTTGGTAAATCTCGATCGCGTAGTTACTCAAGTTACCTACGAACCGGTGGCTTATTTAGCCAATACGATGTCGGAATACATGATGGTGCGGTTTATCAATCAAGCTAAAAGTTCGATCAAACAGGGCGACGTGGCGCAGATGTTGCTGGCGCAGCAGCCGTACCTTCACGTCAATCAAGAAAATACGATCGAACAAATTACCAAGCGGATTTTGGATCTGACAATTTACAAAGTTTTGCCGCAGGTGCAACCGGATTTGGAAGATTTGCTGCACCACAATTTGGAAACAACAATCAAACAGTCGGATTTCTATCAAATCCTGCAAACTTTCTCTCCGATTAATATTTTGCCGACGGAGATGACGGAACAGTTAGCGAATTATTTGGCTCAAACTGCTGTTGATGTGGTAGCTACTACTTATGAAGACGATAAAGGTAGAAAAATTCTCGATAATTTCAGCCAAGAATTTAATCAAAGTTTGCGGCGGGAATTGCAAGATGAGAAAACTCTCGCGGAATTGCAGTCGCTGCTGTCGGATTTGTTAGAAGAAGTGAAGTTGAATTATATTCAAGGCGGGTTGAAGTCCGATCCGGTGCAGACTTTTACGGAAATTAACTCGATCCGGGAAATAAGGGAGAGTTGATACAGCAATGAGTTCCGGTGTTGTGAATTAGATTCTTTTTTTAGCTCACATCTTGCACCATTGTCAAGAACAGGCATCTTGTCTGTTCCACAAGAAAATTCATCTCTTGTGGAACAGACAAGATGCCTGTTCCTAAACAAGTAATTGAGAAGGGTGCAATATCTCAGTTAAAACGAACCGCCAAAACGCCAAGGGCGCGAAGGAAGAGAAGAGAAAGAGTTCACAATTTCGACGGGTAAGGTGCGCCGAGGCGCACCTACGAATAAAGGTAGTGGGGATATCCGAAATGTCGGGGGATAAACCTATCTGAGTCGCAAGCTAAAATAAAAGAATTAACCTAAAACCTCTATCATATTAGATATCTATCTTGAACAACCTTACTTGCCTGGAAATAAAAGTCGCTCAAACAACGCTGAGATTAGCAATGTTGGTGGGCTTAACACTTTTAATCGCCTTTTTTGTGGCGTCTGAACTAGCATTAGTATCAGCCGATCGCCATCAAATCCGCCAACTTGCCCAGTTGGACGATCGCCCAACCGCTAAAACCGCTGAACTCGTCCACCAAGCTCAGAACAACATACCGCATTACCTGTCTGTGACTCAAACTGGCACAACAGCAGGGAGTTTGCTGTTGGGTTGGTTGGGTGAGGGAGCGACTGTACACTGGATCGAACCGTGGATCGACAAATTGCCGATCGGTCATTTGTCGGCCGTGCTGACTGCTCATTCGATCGCAGTTCCCGTAGCTTTTATCTTAGTAACTTACGTAGAAATAGTGTTAGGAGAACTAATCCCCAAAGTATTAGCAACCCACGCCCCAGAACGTACCGCTTTGCTGCTGATGCCGACCCTCGAACTCTGCTCAAAATTACTGTGGCCGCTGCTAGCAATTCTCAACGGTACCGTGCGACTGCTGACTGGTTGGATTACCAGTAAAGAGTCTCAACCGCTGTTGGTAACTTCCCAGGCAACTCTCGTCCAAAAAGATGCTCATTCGGCACTAATTTCTGGCGTATGGGAAGTGACAGCAGTTAACGAAAAACTCGGGTTAAACCTGCCGAGTAACCAAGCTTACCAAACAATCGCCGGATTCGTGATCCACAACTTAGGTAAAATGCCCAATCAAGGCGATCGGCTATTGTGGGGCGAGTTGGAAATAGAAGCAGCAAATGTAGTAGAAGGCAGTTTAGAAACAGTGCTGCTGCGTCAGGTAACTCGCCCTTTGTTTGAGACTCAGCAGCCAGAACTTGTGTTAAATTGATCCTAAATCAGGCTTAAATACTTCCTCGATCTATGTATGTGAGGTTGTAATTAGTCGCTCAGTGCGACAATGTACCAGAAATGTGCAAATTGCATAAAGCACAGTTTATGAGGTGGATATGCTGAAAACACTTTGGGCTACTGTTCGACAAGGGAAAATTGAACTGCTGGAGTTATCAGATTTACCCGAAGGGGCAAAAGTATTAGTAACACTCTTACCTGATGAAGAAGCTGAGTTTTGGCTTCAAGCGAGTCAAACATCACTAGATAGAGTTTGGGACAATACTGAGGATGATGTTTATGCCCAGCTCCTCTAAAAATGACATAATTTTAGTTAGATATCCCTTTTCAGACTTGTCTAGTTCTAAGGTAAGACCAGCAATTGTTGTGAGTGCACCGCACGTATCTCAAGACATTATGATTGTGCCATTGACAAGCAAAACTGCATCCTTACTTGAGGGTGAGTTCGTACTTGCTGAATGGTCAACAGCAGGGTTAAATGTGGCTACAGCAGTCAAGCGAGGTTTGTATACAGTGCAGGAAAGCTTGGTTGTAACGACAATTGGCAAATTAGCGGATTCTGATGCTGAGCGACTTGAGCAATCTCTTCGAGGTTGGTTAGGATTGTAGTGCAGCAGCGACAGTTTGTCAACGAGTTTCGCAGGTGCTTAAGATTTAAATTGTACTCCATGCACCTGCAATCTGCTGTAGAGCCGTTTACTTAACAGCAAGCTCGATGGCACCCCCAACAAACTGCTCGTAATCCTCCAACAACCACGGAGGCAAACAAGTATTCGCATCCTGAACCCGCAACTGTCCAGGGCGACAATACAGCATCGCCGCCAACAAATTATTCACAGCTTTAGGCGTTCCAAACCCTTTACTCAACTCAACAACCAACAAGTTAAAAAACTCGCGGTCGCTCTCATTCAGCGGCTCCTTAATAAACCCGCTGCCCAGAATTGCTTTGTAACCCTTACCCAAATCGCTCCGGTACAAAACTTCTACTTGTTCGCCGGAAACGCTCAGCCACAAATCGGCAATTTGCTTGCGAATATGCCGCAAATCTGCTATTGCCAATTCATCCGTCGGGTCAATTTCATAGAGATTGACGGCAGCAGTTAATTCATTGAGAAACTGCGGCATATAATCTTGTTGGATCACTGTTTGTTCTGTGGTCGCCAATGCGCTTTCAAACACCTTTTCGTAATCTTCAAGCAACCACTGGGGCAAGCGGGTGCGAGCATCGGGAACCCGCATTTTACCCGGTACAAAATACAGCATTGCCCCCAGCAGAGCATTGATAGCTTGAGGCTGCACCAACCCTTTGCTAATTTCAGTCAATTTGTGCAAAAACTGCTGTTCGACTTCAGTCATCGATTCCGCTTGCAAGCCGCAGCTAAGAATTGCTTGATATCCCTTGCGAACTTGTCCTCGGTAAAAATTTTCTAGTTTCTCCGAAGGAACAGTCAGCCAAAAATCAGCCATTTGTTTCCTGATTTGGCGGAGTTCCAAAAGTACCGATTCGTCTGACGGATCAATGCGGTAAAGATTGACGCATCCTAACAGTTGATTCACAAATTGCGGGGCTTGAATGTATTGAGCGAGCAAGTCAGAAGTTGAATCAGACTTGACGGCGGCTTCCGTTTCAAAAACTTGTTCGTAATCCCCAATTAACCAGTGCGGTAAACGGTTGCGAGCGGCGGGAATTCGCATAGTTTCCGGCGGGAAATACAGCATCGCCGCGAGTAAGGCGTTGACAGCTTTGGGATGCACTAATCCTTTGCTAATCTGGGTTAATTGCTGCAAAAATATTTGTTCGCTTTCGATCATCGGTTGACGTTGGAAATCGCTTTTTAGCAGAATTTTATAGCTGTTACCTGAAGCACTTTTGTAAGCGGTTTCGAGGTTTTCAGTGGGAAGGTTCAGCCAAAAATCAGCGATTTGTTTGCGGATTTGACGCAGTTCGGATATTGCTGAGATGTTTGAGGAGTTTCGTTGGTAAAGCTTGAGGGCATTCGAGAGAATCTCGTCCAAATCAGGCTGCTTGGGAATGCTATCCTGTAAGTTTCGCGATGCTTCCAGGTGGCTGGTTTGCCATTGGCAAAACAGTTCTTGGAATAATTTGCCGATCGCCCCAGAGTATGCAACACTATCAAAACAAGCCGGATTAGCTTGCATTTTTTGCTGAATTTCCTGCCGTTTTTGCTGCCGCAATTGCGGGTTAGTGCCGAGGGTAACGGCTAGCTGAATGTAAGATGCTTCGTCATACGCAATTAAATCAGACATTTGCAGTTCCCGCAGCATCGCCGAACCTTGGCGGAACCGCAAAGCATTTCCTTCCACAACCACCACCGGCAATCCTACTTGCAAAGGATCAATTAACGATGTTGCCCCAGCATAAGGATAGGAATCGAGATAAATATCTGCTAGCTGCAAAAATTCTTTCACATCCGCGCGACTAGGCAGTTGTTTTACGAACCGTAAGCGGTTGTTATTGACCCCGTATTTAGCGCAAACAGCGTTCAGATTGTTGACAAAAGGTGTCGCTGGATAAGTCCGAGTCCAAGCCGGCCCGAAGGGATATAAAATCAAGATTGAATCGGGTACAGCAGCTAGAATTTTCACCCAACTCTCCCTCAACTCCGGCA
Organism: Microcoleus sp. S36b_A4; assembly: GCF_036700645.1. Taxonomy (NCBI): domain Bacteria; kingdom Bacillati; phylum Cyanobacteriota; class Cyanophyceae; order Oscillatoriales; family Microcoleaceae; genus Microcoleus; species Microcoleus sp. S36b_A4. Next base: position 40,524 of record NZ_JAUBPI010000026.1, read on the forward strand.
GAATTTTGTAGAAGTTAGCGCCGGAGATAAAAACGGTTGTATTGTCTGAAATCCCCAGACTTTGGCGGGTAGGTTTAACTGTAGCTACTTCCGATTCTGTTGCGTATGTGAAACAAAAACCGCTGCCTTGAAGAACAGCCAACTGTTCGCGATATTGTTCTTGATAACTAGCATCCGGCGCAGTAAATTGACCTGCGATGTAGTAATCCATGTGCCGGATTCCGGTGGTTGTCGGGGAACAGAAAGATGTAGTTTGTACCCGCGCTAAACGGTGCATTGCTAGTGAAGTCAGCGGTTTGTTAATAGCTGTTAAATTCGTACCGAAAAACAGGATATCTAAGTCGTCGGCGCGGATTGTTTGGACTTGCGATGCAAAGTCTTTCGGAAGTGCAACCAGTTTGTCGGCGCGACTTTGACAGTATTGTTCTAATTGGTGGCCGCTGGTGTTGAGCGCGTACAGGTATATCTCGAACTCGTTGCGGTTTAAATGCTCGAAAACCGGGATTGTGGCGAAGGTTTCGGTTTGCGGCACGAAATGGTCGTTGATGATGCCCACACGGATTTTTGTCCGATTTGGCGATCGCGCCGGGAATATACAATCAATTGAACTGCCGCGATTTTTGAGCGAAAACTCAATAATTTCCGCCCGTTTGGTGTAAATATCGCGTAGGTTTGCCGTGGTAAAATAAAGCGGGATAAAGTTGGCAACTTGCGCGAACAACAAAGCAATATTCTGCCAAAGTGGCGAATCTGCATTTTTGAACAAATTAGTATGTAAGTAATCAATCCAGCCTTGGATGAATTGATAGTAAGTGTCTGCTTCTCCTCTGGTTTGAAATACGTTCGGACAAGTAAACATGAATTTGAGATATTCGTTGGCGAACCAATTAGGCACTGTAGCGCGATCGTACTTGATCGGCAATTGGTCTGCCCGTCGGTACAGCATGGCTGCGAGCAGGTAATTGATGGCTTTTGGCTCGTTAAATCCTTTCGCCACATTGGCGACTAATTCGCTCACCAAAGTCTCTTCTGTATCAGTTAGCGGTTCATATCTAATGTCGCTGGTCAGCAGCGCTTGGTGCTGTTTGCCTGCTTCGCCGGCAAAGGCATTTGCAACTTGTTCGGCTGGTAAGCTAAGCCAAATTGCAGCAATTTGTTTTCTAGCTTGGCGGACATTTTCTAGTGCAGATAAATCAGCGGAATTTTTCTGGTATTCCTCGATAATGCTTGACAATAAGATTGAATTTTGCGGCGATTTTGCCGAGATTTTATGTTCGCTCCCGCAGGCTTGCATCAACGCTGAACTAACTGTTGTTGCCATTTTTGACCAAGAAAATTTGCGGGATTGTCCAAGTCCGGCAGCAATTAACGAGTTGCGAATATCCGGTTTCTGCACATCAAGCAGGGCATTTCCCAGTGCATTAACATCATTTTCACCTACATAAAATGCTGCTTCGCCTGCTACTTCTGGAATCGAGCTGTTGGGGCAAGTGACGACGGGACAACCGCAAGTCATTGCTTCCAATATTGGCAGTCCGAAACCTTCATATCTTGAGGGAAATATGAGGGCGATCGCACCCGAGTAAGCTGCTCTTAATTCAGCGTCGCCCAAATACAGCAGATGGACGTTTACACCAGCAGTGTACGGTTGTAATTTAGGTTCTAGCGAAGGTTGACCGCTAGTACAAACAACATCAAATCCCGACTTGCTGCTGAGTCTCGATAAAGCTTGAAAAAAAGCGATCGTATTTTTATAACCGTTGAATCCCAATCTTTCTCCCACTATCAAAAAGTAGGGTTTATCAATCCGGTGTGCAGTTTTAAATGCTTCTATTTCTGCTAGATTAGAAGGATAAAAATGTTTTTGAATGCCGCAGTGAGCGACAGTAATTGATGCGGGAGATATTTCGGGGAAAAACTTTACTAAGTCGCGGGCCGTGCTTTGGGAAATGGCGATGTAGGAAGATGCTTGGCGGATAGCATGATGTTTTTCTCGCCACATGGGATTATTCAGGTCGCCTCCCGTAACTTCGGGTATCATATCGTAGGCGACAAATGCCGATCGCGTCGAAATGGGTGTTGTATAGTAGGTAGAAACAAATAAATCTGCATTTTCTCGATCGCACATTTGCTGCAACATTTGTTTGTCAGCATCGGTTTTGTTGTAATCGTAAACCGGAATCGAGCGATATTGAATGCCGGCAATCTTCGGTACAGTGCCTGCGCGATCCAGCATTACTATATGCTCAGCGAAACCGCTTTTTACCCATTCTTCCATCAAAGACTGCCAAACGCGAGCAATCCCACTTTTTTGCTGGCTTTGAAAAAATATGCCGTCAATAACTATTTTCATGATTAGTGAGTTTCCTGTAAAATTACGATAAAGCAGTTCGATAAGCAGCGATAGTTTCGTCAGTACACCTTTGCCAGCTAAAAAGTTTAGCTTGTGCCAAAGATTTGGAAGACATACTTTCTCGCAGCGATGATTTGTTGTAGATTTCTAGCATACTATGACAAAGCGCGTCGGTATCTTTTGGATCTACCATAATTCCCGCTTCCCCAACTACTTCGGGAAGCGAAGATGTATTTGAGGTAATCACCGGTACTCCGCACTGCATCGCTTCCAAAGGCGGCAAACCAAAACCTTCGTAAAAAGAAGGATATACAAAAGCTAAAGCACCGCTGTAAAGAGCTGCCAAATCTGATTCTGGCACGTATCCAGTAAAAATTATCCGCTCTTTCAATAAACCCTGCTTGGAAACTTCTGCCATAATTTTGTCATATTTCCACCCCGGAGTCCCCACTAACACCAGATACAAATCTTTGATTTTTTGTTCCTGAATCAGTTGAGCAAAACAGCGGATAGCGTGGTCTATATTTTTCCGAGGTTCTAGCGTACCCAAACTCAAAATGTAACCCGTATCAGGAATCCCGTATTTGCTGCGAATCGAGGCAATCTTTGCAGCATCGCGACAAGGATAAAATATACTCGGTTCCGCAGCTAAGTGAGTGACAATAACTCTCGATTCGTCAATTTTTAGATAGTTGCAAAGATCATTCTTAGTACAATGCGATATGCAAATCACCCAATCTTTTTGAGAGATGCTTGCTAAGGTTTTTTTGTAAAGTAAAGGGATTTGCTCGCTCAGCAGAAACTGCGGGTACAAAATAGGAATCAAGTCATAGATAGTCAAAAAAATCTGAGCTTTACTTGTTTGCTTTGCCCAAACAGGGATTTCATCGTAGGGCGAGTGAAAAATATCTGCTGACTCTAAATTATTAGCATCTACCGGAACACAGGAACCACCCATGATTTGAACGGCATTTTGTAAATTGTTCTTCAAATGGTCAAAAACAGCTTTTTCCGCGACAGCATTGCCCGCCTCATTTGCTTGGATTTGAAGACCCAGCATATTGTAAACATCGAGTAGCTGCCTGTAAAAAACCCTGGCAAAGCTCGAATGCAGCAGGGGAATACCCGCTAATTTTGGATTCGTTTCCAGATAATCGAAACTCGCATCCAACAAATGCAAATACTGACTGACACAAAATAACAAATCGCATTCTTTCGAGTTTGCTAAATTCTCAGCAATACTTTCAACAACTCTAAAAATGCCGGTTCTAGCGCGCTGGTGCATGTGTCCCTGTCCGAGGACAGAGATATCGTAAATAACTTTAATTTGATTCTCCCGTGCAATTGACATACTCGGTTAACTCGCTTCGTACACTTACAGGACTTACGCACTCAATGGCGGTGTTGAAAAAGGTTGAGATTCTTCGCCACACTTGCGAATGACAGACTGGAATTAAGCAGTCAACCTGCTGGGATTTCTCAACCAGACAAAGCTGTTTTGTAAGCAGCAATTGTCTCCTGAGTGCACCTTTCCCAGCTAAACTTTTTCGCTTGTGCTAGCGACTTTAAAGACATTTCTTGCCGCAAAGCAGGTGTACGGTACAGTGTTAGGATGCTGTGGCAAAGTCCGTCAGCATCTGTCGGATTAAGCATAACTCCCGCATCGCCGACTACTTCGGGAAACGATGAATTATTCGAGGTGATCACAGGAATCCCGCACTGCATTGCTTCTAAAGGCGGCAAACCGAAACCTTCATACAGCGACGGGTAAACAAAAACCATCGCACCGCTGTAGATGACGGCTAAATCTTCATCAGCTACATAGCCAGTTATAATGATACGGTCTTTTGAGAGACCGAAGTTAGCAATTTCTTGAAATATTTTTTCGTACTCCCAACCTTTGGCACCGACTAAAACTAAGTTGAGGTCTTTGATACCTTGTTGCTGCACGACTTTTGCGAAACAGCGGATGACGTGTTCGAGGTTTTTCCGAGGTTCTAATGTGCTGACACCCAAGATATACGGTGCGTCGGGAATGCCGTATTTCTGCTTGACAGATGCCATATTTTCCGCATCGTTACAGCGGTAAAATAAAGCGGTATTTGCCGCGAGATGAGTTACCAAAACTCTTTCCGGGTTGAGTTTGACGTGATTTAGCAAATCGTTTTTGGTGGCTTGAGATATGCAGAGAATGTAATCCTCGGCCGTTAAGCTGTTTAAAGATGCCTGCATTCTCTGATAATCCTCATCATTTTTACCGATAAATAACTGCGACAATAGGATGGGAATCAAATCGTAAACAGTGGCAATTTTTTTGACTTTTTTGCACTCGCGTGCTTGGTTGGGAATCTGATAGAATGTCGCGTGGAAAATATCGGCTTCGCTCAAGCTCTCCTGGTCGATTAAATGGCTGCGTTGCTTTGAAATGCCGATCGAATTTGAGAGGTATTTTTTTAAGTTGTCTGTTAGAAGTTTGGATTGGGGTTCTTGGCTGTGTTCCGGGAAGATTTTTTCCCGGTTTTCTAACATCTTGTAAAGCTCCATTAATTTGCTTTCAAAGTTTTTGAAAAAGCTGGAGTGAGCCAAAGGTATCCCGCGAAAATTCGGCTGAGTCTGCAAGTAATCCAGGCAAGACTTCACGGCGTACCAAGAATTAGTCGCGCAAAAAGATAAATCCAACTCTTTCGAGGCAATTAAACCCGATGCGATATTCTCGATGACTCTGGCAACACCGGTTCGAGAACGCGAATCGTAGTGTCCGTATCCCAGTACGGATATGTCATAAAAAATCTTGATCAACTCCTGCTGTTTTTCGCTATACGCATAGACTGGCGGGTAAGATTCGGCAGATATTTCCTGGGGTTTGTGGATTATTAAAAGCAAGGAAGTTGCAATGTAACCGCCCAATTCTATTTTCAGGTGCGGTGCCCATTGATTGCTAAGATCTTTCATCGGCGTCAAATCGTATTTGCTGTCGCCCATCCAGTAATCTGGAGGTTCTACGCGATATCCCTCGGCTGTTAGTTCGCTGATTAAACGCTGAATGTCTCTGTGTCTGAAGAATACTAAATTGTCTGTGTTTAAGGTTCCTTCATTTGATGAACAGTTGAACTCTGTTGTATGAATTGCCATACCGCCGGGCTTTAAGCATTTCAGAGATTCTTTGGCAAATCTGAGTCCGTGTTCGATCGAACCTATATGCTCAAAGGCACAGGAAGACCAAATAAAATCGAACTCACCTTGCTTTAAGTCTTCGGGGATATTATTCATGTCAACTTCGCGGAAGCTGACAAGTTTGTCAAAGGTTTCTGGCGGGCAGATTTGCTTTTCATTAAGTGCTTGTTTGCCGCGACAAAGTTGATCTGTTGTGGCCCAGTGTTCCTGGGCTTCCGGAATGTCGTAATTTTGGTCGGTGGCGACAATTTCGCACCCTAAAGAAGCGAATGCTGACGGTAGCGGTTCGTTACCAACCGCAAAACCCATGCCTTTTTTTCCGGGTTTGAGAAATCCTCTTTCATTCAAAGCTTGAGACATGACAACCCACTCCCAATTTTTGCGGTGAATAGTTTTGGAAGCTTGGAGTTTGTCTATCCAATGCTCATAGTAATCTGTCTCGAAGTCTCGGTTGACGCACAGCTTGCTTGTTACTCTACTAAATACTAGCGGCTGTTTGTCGGCGGTTGGGGGTTGAGTCAATGCCCCTCGAGTTGCGGGAATTTTGGTAATATCTAGGACGGCGATCGCATTGGCAAAAGGAAAAGGTGCATTGTATTGTGCGCTAACAAGTTCTTCGGGATTTGCTTGTTCCCAAACTGAAGGCTGCGGCTGGGATGGGTCAACTTTAACTAATTTTAAATAACTGGCACTGACCGCATTTTTAGGAATATTGTATGGCTCAAATAAGAGATTTAAGTAATCTTGACTGAATTGGATATACCACCCCCTTTCGAGGAATTTACCGAAGGGTACTGTAATCAGCGCTCTACCGTGATCTGACAGCAAATCGTAGATTTTGGCGATCGCCTTTAAAGGCCCTTGCCAATCATATTTTTCCTGCTCTTCACCGTAAGCTTCACTTGGGTCAGATCCTTGTCCTATGTGTTCTACTGTAGAGATGCAAATTATACCGCTATACTTCTCTTCAGGATCGGCATCCATTAAATCAATTTTGTCTACTCCCACAGCAGTTTCGTATTTGTCGATAATTCTTCTAGCTTGAATTTCGGCAATATCTGTCGGGAGCAGTTCGGGGTAATATTGCAGCACGTTACCCACTTCCAGCAGTCTGCTTTTATCCTTCAATCCGGCAATAAAGTTGTAGGCTATTGGTATTTCTACCGCTCTCTCCGAGGCGGGATAGTTGTTGTGCTTGAGCCGGTTGTAGGCGAGCCGTTGACCGTTGAAAATGAAAGTATCTTGCGAATCTGACATTTTGAGTTTTCCTTGGGCTATTGGCGATCGGTGAATTGCGATCGGTGCATCTTAATTTATACTTGACATACCCCAGCCTAAAGGCATGGAGATTCTTTCTTCGCAGGGATTCCGACGAATTTACCCTCAGAAAGCATCTTGACCGTATGCCCTACGGCTGCAAGTCCTCTAATTAGAACTACTTGGGCTGCTGCAACGTCTCTGTCGGTTGTATAGCCGCAATTCAAGCATGAATGAGTACGTTCTGACAGCTCTTTTTTACCCGTTTCCGTTAGGCAGTTAGGGCAAGTCTGACTTGTCTTGTGGGCGCTTACCTTCTGAAAGTACACGCCATATTTCAAACAAGTTTGCTCTAGGATCGTGAAGAACTGACCCCAGCTTGCGTCTAAGCAATGTTTCCCTAGCATCGCCCTAGAGAGCCCAATCAGATTCAGATCCTCAACGAAAATCATTCCTACGTTTTGACAGATTTGATGAGATAATTTACGATGCCAATCTTTCCGACTGTTAGCAACGTACTCATGCTGTTTTGCGACTTTTTTTTGAGCTTTACGCCAATTGTTAGAACCTAGTTTTTTACTACAGACACGTTGTTGCAGCAATTTAAGCTTGCGTTCTGCGTCTTTAAAAAATCTTTGGCGCTTGACTAAAAGACCGTTAGAAGTTGCTATGAAATTAGTTAATCCAACATCAATTCCGATACCTTCACCGTGGGGCATTGGATTTGGCGCTGAAACGTCCCATTGTAGGGTTAACATCACGTACCAACCGCTAACCCTACGGACTATCCTTGCTTGCTTCATCGTTGCACCATCAGGGATAGTCCGTGATTGATGAAACTTAACCAAACCAATCTTAGGAAGCTTCACCGCTTGATTTTGGACGGGGTTAACCCCCAATTGTGGGAATACAAACGATCGCATTGTTCCTGCTTTCTTAAAGCGAGGGAAACCGTGCTTTTGTTCCCACATACTTACAAAAGCTTTTTCAAGTCTTTTCAGTGTCTGTTGTAGAACGTGTACCTGAACAGCAGCCAAAGCAGGTATGTTTGCCCTAGCCGTAGTTAAACTTTTGCACTGGCTGGCATAAGTTGGTCGTTTTGTTTCAGCTCCTATGATGAATTCAGATCGGATAGAGCAAGCGTTAATCTGACAACTACGAGACTTAAACCAGTCTTTACGTTCAGCTAATGCGTAGTTATACACGCGACGGCATTGTTCTAGCCAATCCTCAAAGATTGCTGTCTGTCCCGTTGTTGGTTTAAGTTTGAATTCGTAGGTTAAATTAAACATTTGCTCTATCCTCCTACCTGACTCTACCACAACCATGAGCGAACGTCGGGACGCTTTTTCAATAAAATAATTAAAGCCGGCCACTGAAGAAGGGGCTTGCACCCAAATTTCCGGTCACATTGTCGGTCTAAACAGAAGTTGCGTTTCAATGCCACGCGGTGCAAAGAGCGTGCAACTGCGAACAAGTTAATTTATCAGTCGATCGAGAGACAATCTATTGACAAATTCTGTCTTATAGTGTAGGCGAAAATTCAACGATTAAGACAGCACCCGCATCTCCTGACGACGCTCAGGGCAGTTCGGTTTCCACGACCTCACATCAGACCGCCGCAGCATGGCCGGGATTCCTCACCACACAAAAACAAGTTACAATTACGTTAAGATTGATGAACATAAATAAAAATTCCCAAATCACAGGGACTAAAAATTAGGAGGATCGACCTCGGTGAATAAACGGTGGAGAAACGCTGGCCTGTACGCACTGCTGGCTATTGTAGTCATTGCCTTAGCAACGGCTTTTTTTGACAAACAGCCCCCAAGCCGCGAAGTTTGGAAGTACAGTCAATTCATTCAGGAAGTCGAAGGCAAGAGAGTAGACAAAATAAATATCAGTTCCGATCGCAGCAAAGCCCTGGTCACAGCCCAGGACGGAAACAAGGTACTCGTTAACCTGCCGAACGACCCCGAACTGATCAACATCCTGACCAAAAATAACGTAGATATTTCAGTTCTGCCCCAAAGCGACGAAGGCTTCTGGGTAAAAGCCCTCAGCAGCCTGTTCTTCCCGATCTTGCTTTTGGTCGGACTGTTTTTCCTGGTGCGGCGCGCGCAAAACGGGCCCGGCAACCAAGCCATGAACTTCGGCAAATCCAAAGCTAGAGTCCAAATGGAGCCACAAACTCAGGTAACTTTCGGCGACGTGGCGGGCATCGAACAAGCCAAGCTAGAGCTCGCAGAAGTCGTGGACTTCCTGAAAAATGCAGACCGCTTCACCGCAGTCGGAGCAAAAATCCCCAAAGGCGTGCTGCTGGTCGGCCCTCCCGGAACTGGTAAAACCCTGCTGGCAAAAGCAGTGGCTGGAGAAGCAGGCGTTCCCTTCTTCTCGATTTCCGGTTCAGAATTTGTGGAAATGTTCGTGGGTGTCGGTGCTTCCCGCGTCCGTGACTTGTTTGAACAAGCTAAATCGAACGCTCCTTGTATCGTATTTATCGATGAAATTGACGCAGTAGGCCGCCAGCGGGGCGCTGGTTTGGGCGGTGGTAACGACGAACGGGAACAAACCCTGAACCAGTTGCTGACAGAAATGGACGGCTTTGAGGGCAATACTGGCATCATTTTGATTGCTGCCACAAACCGCCCCGACGTGCTCGATGCGGCGCTGCTGCGTCCGGGTCGCTTCGATCGCCAAGTTGTAGTCGATCGCCCCGACTTCGGAGGCCGCCTAGAAATTCTCAACGTTCACGCCCGCGGCAAAACTTTGTCCAAAGACGTGGACTTGGAAAAAATCGCCCGCCGGACACCCGGTTTCACAGGTGCGGATTTGTCCAACCTACTCAACGAAGCAGCAATTTTAGCCGCCCGTCGCAACTTGACCGAAGTCTCGATGGATGAAGTCAACGACGCGATCGACCGCGTGCTCGCTGGCCCGGAAAAGAAAGACCGCGTGATGAGCGAAAAGCGCAAAACTTTGGTAGCTTACCACGAAGCCGGTCACGCTTTAGTCGGCGCGCTGATGCCCGATTATGACCCGGTGCAGAAAATTAGCATTATCCCCCGCGGCCGCGCTGGCGGTTTGACTTGGTTCACACCCAGCGAAGATCGGATGGATTCTGGCTTGTATTCTCGGTCTTACTTGCAAAATCAAATGGCGGTAGCTTTGGGCGGCCGCATTGCTGAAGAAATTGTCTTCGGCGAAGAAGAAGTAACGACTGGGGCATCTAACGACTTGCAGCAAGTGGCAAGAGTAGCGCGGCAAATGGTGACTCGCTTCGGAATGAGCGATCGGCTAGGCCCTGTAGCTCTCGGTCGTCAACAAGGCAATATGTTCATGGGTCGCGATATTATGGCTGAACGCGATTTCTCGGAAGAAACCGCAGCGACGATCGACGATGAAGTGCGTTTGTTGGTAGAACAAGCTTACCGTCGCGCTAAAGATGTACTCGTCGGCAACCGCCACGTCCTTAATGCTTTGGCAGATATGCTAGTTGAAAAGGAAACTGTGGATGCGGATGAATTGCAAAATTTATTAGCTAATAGCGATGTGAAAATGGCGACGATCGCCTAATCAATTTTGGATTGTGGATTTTGGATTTTAGATGAAATCTAAAGTTTGAAATCAATAATTGGGGTGATTCTGGGATTGTCTGGAATCGCCCCGATTTTTTTATGAGCGCGATCGAGCGATTTTAGATTTTAAATTTTGGATTTTAGATTTAATCTAAAGAATAGCCAAGCAATCAGACATTCAACATACGCTTTCCCTCAAGCTGGGGCTTAAATTATTCCCAGGGAAATCTTCTTTCATCTTTTCTATATTCAATAATCCGACAGTCCTCAACATCCTCCCAGATATCGTCTGGGTACTGGAAGTCAAGCAGTAAGGCGATTTTTTAGCCTTAAGACTCAACTAATATCAAATCCGTTGGCATCGGAATTATTCATCTCTCTCTTCCCTTTCTCTGTATCCTCTGTTTCCTCTGCGGTTTCATCATTCCGATACAACAGGAATTGATATAAAAACAGAAAGTCTGTCGGTTCGCCGCATTCAGCCAGCACGTCAGCTCGGCGTTGCTTAATCAGGGTATGAAAAAATTAGTTGAAAATCCAGAAGCTTTATAGATACTGGTTTCTATGATTTGCATATTTACCCTTTCCTACCGTAAATCAGCAACGCCGTCAGCTCAAAAATCTATGTGGTTTTTGAGGTCAACAATTGCAGCGGTTTTGTTGCCTAGATTGTCCGTTAAAAATTGAACGTCGCACATATTGTAATTTGCCATATATCGAAGTTAGCAACCTGTATTAAAATTAGATGCGAGTCAGAATGATAGGAGTTTCAAATTTGGGATCTGCCCAATTTAAAATCCTTCGACTGAGCACGCTGAAATCTAAAATCTAAAATCTAAAATCTAAAATTGTATGAATCATCAATTTTGGCTGACACTACTAAAAAAACACCGCGCGATCGCAGTTATCCGCTCCTCCGAAAAAGAACTCGCTTCCCAGATGGCAAAAGCGGTAGCAGCAGGAGGAATCCAGTTTATTGAAATCACTTGGAACACGCACAAAGCTGCTGAATTAATTGCCAAACTCCGGTCAGAATTTCCTACTTTGAGTATTGGTACCGGCACTTTATTAAACTTAAAAGAGTTGCAACAAGCAATAGACTGCGGCGCTCAATTTCTGTTTACTCCGCACACCGATTTAGCGATGATTAAAACAGCAGTTGACGCCGGAGTGCCGATCGTCCCCGGTGCTTTTTCTCCCACGGAAATTGTGACGGCGTGGCAAGCAGGCGCTACCTGCGTTAAAGTATTTCCGATATCGGCTTTGGGAGGCGCGGCTTACCTGAAAAGCCTGCAAGGCCCCCTGGGAAACATTCCTTTAATTCCCACTGGCGGGGTGACGCTGGAAAATGCCAAAGTATTTATTGACGCCGGGGCGATCGCCGTGGGTTTAGCCGGAGACTTATTTCCTAAACACTTAGTGGAAAATCGCGATTGGCGGGCGATCGTCCAAATTGCCCGAACTCTCGCCCAAAACTTAACAACTTGTTAAGTCCACTTTCCCAATCCAACATTTCAAATCTAAAATCTAAAATAGGACAAGCCAATCTAAAATCTAAAACCTAAAATCTAAAATAGTACGAGGTGTGAGAAATGAACAGGATTATTAACTCAACTTACTTCCGTCGCGCTGGAACTTTCTGTGCCGGCTTCGCCCTCACTTTTGCTACATTCTGCGGCGGTTCAATGACCGCATTTGCCAGCGAACAGCACAACATAATTGCCAATAAAATTATGCTGTTGCAGCAATCCAGCGAACGCTGGATAGAAATAGATTTGTCAAGACAAAGGTTAATAGCTTGGGAAGGAAATACACCCGTTTACGCCGTGATTATTTCCAGCGGCAAATCATCGACTCCCACCCGCACGGGAACCTTTGCCGTTGAAACCAAACACCGCGTTACTAGAATGACTGGGCCGGACTACGACGTACCCGACGTTCCCTATACAATGTATTACGACGGAGGCATGGCAATTCACGGCGCTTACTGGCACAATTTGTTTGGCAATCCCGTTACTCACGGCTGCACAAATGTAGCTGTCAATCACGCTAAATGGCTATTTGAATGGGCCTCGGTGGGAACACCCGTGGTTGTGCACAAATCTCAGGTTTAGGGAATTGGGAATTGGGCATCGGGCATCGGGCATAGTCGAACATTATTAGAACTTATGCACCGATGGTCAGAAACCGGGTTTTTTTGGGAAATACTGCGTTACAGCCGTAGATTCGGTCAAAAACCCGGTTTATTCGATCGGAGTTCATCAGTTCTGGTTTTTTTAGCTTGCTTACTTCATTACTGCCTTCAAGCACAATCCCAATTATATAAAACCTCACTAAAATCTAATTCTCTGAGTGCTGATTCATCAATAAAAAAGTTACCTACACCAGTGTCTCCCCACATGATATCTACTGTCTCATTGCAATCGGTATCCATTTGCAATAGAAGAATGTCTAGCTTTTGTTTTTGCTCAGATGTATTACTATATTTTCTTACGTCCTCTTGTGTAAAATCAGGATAACCACCTATTTTATGACCAACGGGTTGTGATATTTCTAGGTACTCATCCTCTATTTCAGAGTTCATAAATAACTCTTCAATTTCCGATCCTAAAAGTTCGGTAAATTGGTAGTCATTTGTACTAATCGGCGCATATTTTTTAGTAAATTGCAAGCCGTAACAGCCCTGAACAGGAAAATATTCTGGTTCCGGCAAAAAATCATAATTGGTAATGATGTTTTCAACTTTGAAGTCGGGCTGAGGAAAATAGATTATTTTGAATTGGTCTTCGATTGTATGATTATCTGCATTGGCAGAATTGTCCAAATTTAAACCATATAGGTCATCGTCAGCTATATAGAACTGTAAGATACCCCGATCGGGAAAACCATCTAAAGGCGGTATTTCATCAAAGTTGAGTTGCGCTAGCAAAAATAAATATTTACCGTCACAAGTTTTGGGATATTCAAAGCCTTTAGGTAAATAGGGCAATCCCCCAAATTTACTCTGCCACCAATTAACGTCATCATTATTCTGGGTTTGAATTTCGATGTAAGGTTTAATGGTAGCTTCGATTCTGTCGCGATACTTTTCTAGTTCTGGAGAGAGTGGACATTCTAGTTTGTAGTTCATCTGCTTTTAATAATTTTAGTTTTGGACACACTCCATCAAAGAAACCGGGTTTTTCACTTAATCGGCGGGCTGCAACGAAGGATTTTCGTAAAAAACCCGGTTTCTGAGCTCCTATGCGTTCAGGAATGCTTAACTTAGCTGCACCACGGGTTTATCCTCTAACAAAGTTTCATTTGTCAGCAAATCTTCCACCGTAATGCGTAAAAAGCGCTGTTCGTCAACGCGGAACAAAACTTTTATGCGATCGCTCCCCGGATACCCAGGCGGCGTCAATTGAGCGATGCTGCGTGCACCTTCTTTATCATTTAAGGGCTGTACCGATGTTTGACCCGCGAGTTGGCGAGTAATTAGCCTGTCGCCGTCAAAATATATCTCCGTGCCACCAGTTTCCGCTCCCAATTCGCCGATAATTAATTCTATACTTGGCTGACTTTCTAAAGAAGCTCCCAAGACTAATTCTACGGGTTCGCTCATCGGATAAGATTGGCCGGATTTGATTAAACTGTGCCAACTGTGGCAATTGTCGCGGCGGTTCCAGTAGCGAATGCCGTAACTGTGATAGAGAAAATCTTTGATTTCTATGCCTTGACTCAGTTGCAGAGCACCTTGGGCGATCGCCTCAAAGGGTTTGTCACAGCAAATTTTTGCCGGATCGAAATATTGCTGCACCCAACGCCCGACAGCGGGAATTTGTACAGTACCGCCAACTAGCAAAACTGCATCAATATCGCCAATTTCTAAGCCTTGGCGCCGCGCTTGCTGCAATACTTGATTTATGCAGTCGTCTAGTTTGTCAAAAAATTGATGTTCCGCGAGGATAGATTCAAAACGACTTCTGTCTAATTCTAATTCGTAACTCTCAAAATTTTCGTCATCAAAATAAACTTCAACTGCCTGATTTACTAAAGATAACTGAATCTTTAACCGTTCTGCTAATCTCGTTGTAATCGGAGATTTTGCCAGCCCTTTTGTTTTAACAAAATAGTCAACTAGCCAATTATCAATATCAGAACCGCCTAAATTTTGTCCGGCTTTAGCCAAAACCCGGGCAACTTTTGTTTTTTGCGCTGAAGATTCAGCTAATAACTTTTCGCCCCACTTAAGAATAAAACCGAGGGGCTTTTTGTCGGTGGAAGCGTCCAAACGCACTAAAGAAAGGTCTAGAGTTCCGCCGCCGAAATCAATTACTAACAGATTTTCGCGATCGGCTAAACCGTAACCCAAAGCAGCCGCCGTAGGTTCGTCCAACATTCGCACCTGTTCTACTTGCAGAGATTGTGACACTTTGCCCAACCAATGGCGGTAAGCTTCAAAACTATCTACAGGCACTGTAAAAATCAAAGAGTCGATCGGCAAAGGCAGTTCGCGAATTGAGTTCACAATTTGGCTTAAATACCACTCACCTACTTGTTCAAAAGTAATAAGTTGCCCGTCAAGTTCCGGCACAAAACCCTGAACAGAAGTGCCAATTCCCCGCTTAAAATTGCGAAAAAACCGAGAATCTCCACTCAAATCCAGGCCTTTGTCGCGGACTTGCTGACCGAGTATGACTTTACTTTGAGCAGCGTCCTCAACGTAGAGTAAACTGGGAATTAGGGGCGGATTTTGAGCCGAGATTGCCGACAACCCCGGTAATTTTAAAGTTTCGGGCTGCTGGAGGACTTGATTCCAGCGAGCGACGACGGTGTTGCTAGTTCCAAAGTCAATTGCGATCGTCATTCAGCCAAAATACACAGCTACTAGGGATTAGATTATAATATGGTATTTGGAGCGGCAAATGCAAATAGATTCTCAAATTGTGCTTGAATAAAGATTTTGTTACAACCGGAACAGCTTTCGCGGCCGAGTCTTCAATTTTGTGCAACTGCATATTTTTATTTGCAACAAATAAGCGCCACTTTTATAAGCGGCACAAAACTCCTCCCCTTTTAGATTTTATATTAAAACCTTGAGAATGACTAACTGCATAAGGGTTGGGAATTTGGGCATAAAGTTGCATTGTTTCTTGAAAATGGTATAATCTCTCCGCCGTCGCAATTTTTTACCTTTGGTATTAATCCAATTTTGTAATGAAGCGTGAAAAATGTTGGACATGGGCGATCGCAACTCAGCACTATTGGCTTTAACACTGCTTGTCCCTGCCGCTAGTATCGGTATCATAGCAGGCTTGTATATTGCCCCGGGAAGCTGGGGACAAACACTGTCTGTCTTGTGTCAAGTTTGGTTGTTGGTTTTTCCGATCGCGTGGTCTGTTTTTGTCGATCGCAAAAAGCTCAGTTTATCCCTGCCCAAGCGCCAAGAATTGCTGGCTGGATCTATTTGGGGAATATTCATGTTTGCCGTAATTCTGGGTATCTATAGCCTTTTCGGTCAGCAGTGGATCGATCCTGTAGTTGCTAAAGAAAAATCGTACCAATTAGGTATTAGCAGCCCTACTATTTACTTGATTGTAGAAGCATATTTTGTGCTAGTTAACTCGCTGATTGAAGAATTTACTTGGCGGTGGTTTGTCTGCAACAAGTGCCAGATTCTCATACCGGGCCCAAAAGCAATATTTCTGAGTTCGCTATTTTTCACCCTCCACCACATTTTTGTAATAGCAGCTTACAGCGACTGGCAGGCTGTGCTATTAGGTTCATTAGCTGTCTTCGCCGCCGGGATAATTTGGTCGCACTCTTATGTGACTTACCGTTCGCTTTGGTCGAGTTATATCAGCCACGCGATCGCAGATTTAGCCCTAGCAACTATTGGTTGGGAAATTCTTTTTAACTAGCTGCTTTTTCAGCGACAATCGCAGGCAATTCTACAGTAAAAATTGACTTTTTGCCCAACTCACTCTCCAGATTAATCTCTCCCCCCATCATCCGGGCGGCGTGCCACTGCCGCGGGCGATAATGTACCCTGACAAATTTTAAAATTCGGCAAGGTATATGTGGCTATAGCTGCGGTTGATGCCAACTAGCAGCGACAAGTGTTTGCTGGCATTGATGCTGATTGTACTGAGCTCTTGACTGATGCTGTGCAATAATCGACCGTTCATATCTTCCCACCGGAAGATGCTTCTCGTTAAGGCATCTGATTTTAATTCTAGGTTGGGTTTTGCTGGCGATCGCATAATTTTAGCTGCATGAAAACTGGCCCACATACCGCTACAATCATCGGCGGCCGGGCCCCAACAGCACACCGATTGTCATCTGGAATTGCAAACTTAGGAAAAATGATCCCTTCATAACATGAAATTTTTTGTACGCGAAATCGCTTGATACATACCACGAAGTTGCTGCTACTGCTTAGGAGTCAAGGTTTGCACGATATAGGCGGCTCAACCTTGAGTATTCCTTTGATCTTTCTAGGATAATTTGATAATTTGTGTAAGAAGTTTTTTACGGTAATTACTTATACAGAACTTGGGCAGGGACGCTACATATACTTTGCCCCGAAGTGGCAGTCTCTTTTGGGAACTTTTTCATGCGATCGCCTTTTATTAACAAATTTAAAACTCAGGCAGCTAACTAAATTTATATCGGTAAAACTCTATCTTCTTTAGCACGATTGGGAAACCTATTTTGTCAAACAGTGGACGCATCAACCGGGTTTTTACACGAACATACGACAAGTGAGGGCTAGGGATATCGCTTGAAAAACAGGGTTTCTCCCCTCATTCGCGCGTTCACAACGGTGATTCGCGCGATCGCGCCCCTGCTGGTATCTGAGAAAACCACCATCTCTGAATCTTGACCAAATAGGATATTGTATCAAGCAATACCGACAGCACAGTTACCAAAAAACCACAGCCACTGATTGTATTTAGCTCTGTTGGTTCAATGAGGCAATCAACATTCTCAAGGTAAGAATTCCCCTCTTGAATCGAGTATAAAATTTTGCCAAAAGCGGTGTCTATCTACTGCATATTGTTGTTAATGCTACCTTTATCCCCCACATTAAAAGTTGGCTGATATTCGGTTTACCGTACATCTCTGTCTGTTTAATCGTAAATGATGTTATCTTTAACAGAGGGTGTTGTCTAGCTTGGTGTTTGTCGCGAACAAAGCTCCTATTTGATGAGGAATCTATCTTCAGGAGGAACTTTCGCTGACCTGAAAATTATCCCTCTAGGAACTGTTTCGCGATCAAATAAATCCTTATCATCAATGCAATGACAGTGATATTTTGGCAGATAGATGTTGGGGTGTTGCGAACAGTCGATCAGTTGGATTCTATGTAAACACCAGGAAAGCGGTAATTAATATTCACCCGCCCCTCTTTCCTTTTGGGCTCTAATATCAGCGCTGCTAGCAGCGCCGAGAGCGAGTTAAAGTCGTCAGCGGGACTTAAAAATGAAAATCACCTTTGTTCTTCCTACTCTGTCTCTGACTGGTGGAATACGAGTAATATCTATTTTCGCAGAACTTTTGAGAAAGCGAGGACACTCCGTGTTCGTCATCTCTGTACCCAGTGCCCAGCCGAGTATGCGCCAGCAAGTCAAGTCGCTGCTGCGAGGACGGGGTTGGATTTCCCCACCTGAAAATGAACCCTCATTTTTCGATAACTTAGGTGTAGAACACAAAATTACCGATCGCTACCGCCCCGTAGAAGACAAAGATGTACCTGACGCTGACGTAGTAGTTGCCACCTGGTGGGAAACCGCCGAGTGGGTAGCCAAACTCTCTCCTAGCAAAGGAGCAAAAGCTTATTTTATCCAGCACCACGAAATTTTTGACTATCTACCTCAAGGAAGAGTAGAAGCAACTTGGATGCTGCCCATGCACAAAATTACGATCTCTGAGTGGTTAGTTGAGCTAGCTCGGACTAAATATGGCGATGACCAAGTTTCCTTAGCTCCTCCTAGCGTGGACACCAAACAATTTTACGCCTGTCCTCGCAACAAACAATCGGTTCCTACAGTTGGCCTAATGTACTCTACAATCTACTGGAAAGGAACCGACATCGCCCTCAAAGCTTTTTCCCTAGCAGCCGAAAAGATCCCCAACTTGCGTCTGGTTGCCTTCGGTGTAGATGCCCCATCCTCGGAATTGCCCCTACCGGCCAATGCCGAGTATGTAATTCAACCCGACCAAGACAAAATCAAAGACTATTACAGCAAATGCGATGCATGGCTGCTGGCGAGCAGATCAGAAGGCTTCGGCTTGCCAATTATCGAAGCGATGGCGTGCCGCACTCCCGTCATCAGTACCCCAGCAGGTGCTGCTCCTGAAATTTTGAGCGGCGGTACTGGCATACTTGTAAGACCAGAAGATCCCCAAGAAATGGCAAAAGCCATAGAGTCTATCTGTCAGTTGCCAAATTCCAAGTGGCAAGCCATGTCTGAAGCCGCCTATGCCAAGGTAAACAATTATACTTGGGAAGATGCCACGGATCATTTTGAAGCGGCATTGGAAGTTGCTGTAGACAAATCTAAAAACCGCGAGGTTAACATAGATTGCTTTTCTCCCTACTATGCGGACAAAAAAATTCTGGTTGAATGCTAAGTGCCGCGCTGCCATTTGAAATTCGGCGCTACGGGCGTTTTCGGCGCCGGATTCTGGGGAGAAACTCAATATCGTTTGGTGGGGTACTTCTGCTACAAATAAAATCGCCTGTGTCCTGTTTTCTACGCAGCAGTCTCGACACGAATTCTGACCGCAGCGACGACGGAATACAGGTTATAAATTGATCTGCCAAAATCTTAACTAGAGGGCAACGGAGGTTTTAAGGCTGGCTCCGTTACCGGTTAAACTTGTCTTGTCATCAAACATCTCCCGATTTGTAATTGGGAAAAGTCCCTGACGACAAAGTTAAGATCGGCTCGACTATCGAGTTACGATCGCCTCCAGCACAGATCCGCACCCCGCAAAAAAGCCAAAAATAGGCTGGTAAGTGCGAACTTGCTGTTATGGAGGAGTTTTAACCAGTATCAATCTTCAGCATCTATTCATGAAAATTACTTTTGTCCTTCCTACCCTGAGCCTTACAGGTGGTATGAGGGTGTTATCTATCTACACAGAACTGCTGCAAAAGCGAGGACACAAAATATTTATCGTGTCTATGCCCGTGCCGCAACCAACTTTGCTCCAACAATTGCGATCACTGCTGAGGGGTAGGGGTTGGCTGTCCGCTTCCCAGACACAAAAGTCTCACTTTGACAAAGTGGATGTCGAAAGTCGAGTTCTCGAAACCAACCGTCCAATTACCGACCTGGACGTGCCTGATGCCGATATTATCATGGCTACTTGGTGGGAAACTGCTGAGTGGGTGGCAAAACTCTCTCCCAGCAAAGGAGCGAAAGTATATTTTCTCCAACATTATGAGGCTTTTGACTACGTACCAAAAGGTCGAGTAGAGGCAACTTGGCGGCTGCCGATGCACAAAATCGCTGTGGCCCAGTGGCTGGCCGACATAGCTCGGAATGAATACGGCGATTTGTCTGTATCTCTCGTCCCTCCTACGGTGGACACCAAACAGTTTTACGACCCCCAGTCGCGAGCGAAGCAGCCACGAGGCAAGCAATTAGTTCCTACAGTCGGAATGTACTATACTACAACTCCTTGGAAAGGCTGCGATATTGCCCTGAAAGCTTTGTCTATAGCTGCTAAAAAAATTCCTAACCTTCGTTTAGTTGCATTTAGTTCCGGCGACGATAGTCCTCTTCCCCATTTGATGCCAGAGGATACTGAGTATAATAAGGAACCTACTCAAGACCAACTAAAAGAATTTTACAGCAAATGCGATGCTTGGCTGTTTTCCAGCAGATCCGAAGGCTTCGGCTTGCCAATTTTAGAAGCTATGGCTTGTGGCACTCCAGTCATCGGCACTCCTGCTGGTGCGGCTCCGGAACTACTTGCTGGCGGGGGTGGCATACTTGTCAAGCCAGAAGACCCAGAGGATATGGCAAAAGCGATCGAGCAGATTTGTCAGTTGCCTGATGCCGAATGGCGCGCAATGTCCGAGGCAGCTTTGGATACGGTAATAAATTATACTTGGGAGGATGCAACTAATCTCTTCGAGGCGGCACTGTACACTGCTTTGGAACGTCAGGCACAATTAACGAACAAGATGTAAAATTGAGGTTGATTTAAAAGAGTGGGGTTGGGCGATCGTTTAATCGAGAATTTTTATCGGGCAATTTGAGTTTTCTTTCTACAATTTTACTGCCAAAAAAGACCTATGGTTGCATTGATCCCACTGGCTATGTTCGGCTTTATTCCAGTCGTTTGTTACCTGTTTATAAGGTTTCCGGCTCAGCGGGCGGTAATTATAAGTTTTGTAGTAGCGTGGCTTTTTTTACCGCAAGCTTCTTATCCCATCCCCTCATTGCCACCGTATACCAAAATCTCTGCAGCTTGCTACGGGATTTTGCTGGGGACTCTTATCTACGATACTGCGCGCCTCACCTCTTTTAAGCCCGGTTGGCTGGACGTGCCAATGGTAATTTACTGTTTGTGTCCAATTATTTCACAAGTTAGTAATGGTGGCAGCCCGATTTCTCCGACTATCAACCAAATCGTTACTTGGGGTCTGCCTTATTTTTTAGGACGCTTGTATGTGGGTAGTTTAGACGGGCTGCGACAATTAGCGATCGGCATTTTTGCAGGTGGGTTAGCCTACATTCCTTTTACTTTAATTGAAGGGGTTAGGGGCCCAATTCTGCACCAAATGATTTACGGCGTCAATGCCTTTGAGGACTGGGGTCAAGCAAGGCGTTTGGGGGGGTGGAGACCAGTAGTGTTTATGCAGCACGGTTTGATGGTGGGCCTGTGGATGATGACAGCCGCCTTAATTGCTGTTTGGCTGTGGCAAACTGGGACGCTCAAAAAGTTTATGGGCCGTAACATCAAGACTTTAGCAATTATATTAACTATAGCTTTTTTCCTGTGCCGTTCTACTGGCGCCTACAGTTTATTTGGAATGGCGTTGCTCGTATTATTCTCTGCCAAGATTTTTCGCACCTCTTTGCCCTTGCTCTTGATAATTGGATATATAGTGTTTTATCTGTACATAGCTGCATCGGGTCAATTTTCGAGCCAAGACGTGGTTGCATTCATTACTCAAATATTTGGCGAAGAACGAGCCGCCTCTTTGAAGTTTAGATTTGACAATGAAGAGATATTGGGGGAAAAGGCGCGGCAAAGATTTATGTTTGGCTGGGGAGATTCCGGCGGAAACCGCGTGTATAACGAGTACGGTGATGATATCTCGGTCACCGACAGCTTATGGATTATTGCATTTGGCATCAACGGTGCAGTCGGTTTAGTTAGTTTATTTTCTTCAATGTTACTTCCTGTTATCGTCTTTTGCTTGTTCAAATATCCCGCCAGAACCTGGTCTAATCCCAAAGTAGCCCCTGCTGCCGCCCTGGGAGTAGCCTTAAGTATGTACGTGTTTGACTGTGTTTTGAATGCTATGACTAACCCGATTTTTGCGCTGATTGCTGGAGGAATATCGGGTCTCGTCTTAAAAGCTCCAGAAAGTCTTAAGGCAAAGAAAACCAGTTCGCCACCAAGAAGACAGGCGCTGGTTCACCAAAAATCCGGATGATTTTCCTGAAGGCGATCGCTGCTTCACTGCAAGCTTGACACTAGGTTGCCTTCCCTGGAGACAAAAACTAAAAAATCTACCACTTTTGGATGAAATCCAGTTCAGAAGTTGCCAGATATTTTTCACTAGGTTAAACTTTTAATCTCATAAACTCTTTTTTTTACATTCATATGCCATGCTTCAACAAGTATTAGCACTGGATGGCTGTTTACTTGAAACTGTGTTGGGACTTATAAACTTCAAAATTGGCTTTATACACTTTTTCTAAAACGAGCTGATTCTTTACATAATCTTTAAAAATCCTGACTAGACAGGTAGGGTCTAGGAGGATATACTGAGAAAAGTATGTTCAATGAAGCGCCCAAGCAGTGAAAACACGAAACTGTATTGCGGGTTATAATAGTTTGAGTTGTAGTTTAATATAAAGCAGGAAGGGAATAATAAATGAAAACAGTTAATTTATTGAATGTCTCGATAGATAACTTCTCAATAACAGAGTTGTTTGAAAAACTCGACTCCGAAGGCGGTGTTGTATTTACGCCAAATGTAGACCACTTGATTAAGTTGCAGTATGACCGCGACTTCTATGAAGCTTACAATAAATCTAGTTATAGAGTCTGCGACAGTCAAATATTGATGTATGCCTCGAAGTTTTTGGGTACTCCTCTCAAAGAAAAAATTTCAGGTTCGGATTTGTTTCCTGCCTTTTATATGTATCACAAAGATAACGATAAAATTAAAATATTTTTGCTAGGAGCGGCTGAAGGTATTGCTAAGAAAGCCCAGGAAAAAATTAACCAAAAAATTGGTAGAGAAATAGTGGTTGAAGCACTTTCTCCTTCTTTTGGCTTTGAAAAAAACGAGGAAGAATGTGAAACAATAATTGACGCGATTAATAAATCAGGAGCGACTGTTCTCGCTATAGGAGTGGGAGCGCCCAAGCAAGAGAAGTGGCTGGTTAAATACAGGAGCAAATTAACACACGTCAAAATTTTCTTAGCCGTAGGTGCAACCATTGATTTTGAAGCTGGTTGCAAAGCCAGAGCTCCCAAATGGATGAGCGAAGTCGGCATAGAATGGGCGTACCGACTGTTAAGTGAACCGAGAAGGTTGTGGAAAAGATATTTGATTGAAGGTCTGCCTTTTTTCCGGTTAATCTTAGAACAAAAATTAGGGTTTTATAAAATGCCTTTCATGGAGAGCAAAACCAGCCAGCTAGAATGGAAAGGTGGCTCCTAAAAAGGTGAGCGACCAATCTCTAGCATAAATTAAGCTGAGTGTCGGAGAAAGTGGGTTTGACTTTAAGGTAAGACTGATGCAATCTGTGGATAGTCCGAGCGCACATCTCACTTGATCTCAAAATAATTCATTTTTGCTTTCAAGTCCAGGTAAAATCGGAAAGAAACCTTTTGTGGAAAATCCTAATTAGGGATGCAACCGATGAATCTGCCTTCTTTCTTGTGGTTGTGGAAAATAGCGGCTTGGTCAATGGGTGTTTCCCTGTTGGCTTACTTGTTGCTGGCCGTTACTGGAACGTGGATGTTTGCCGCTAGGAGTACCAAACAACCGCGCCCAAAATGGCTGCGTCCCTTTCATTTAGCCACTGGTGCGGGAATGGCAACTTTGGTAATTTTACTGCTGGGAATTGGTGTAGTCGGTACGCTAGGATACTACGGCAATTTGGGTCACTCGGCTCATTTACCGGCGGGGTTAGCTGTTGTGGCTTTGGTGTTGGTTTCTGTTGGAAGCGGGCTGCAAATTGGCCCTAAACATCCTTGGGCCCGCCCCCTCCACATCGGCACTAATTTGGCCTTGTTTGGGGGATTTGTGACTGTGTTGCTCACAGGATGGACGATCGTACAAAAGTATTTGCCGAAAGTTTGAAACCTGTCTATTTGACCTCAAACTATACCAAATATCCAAGGGAAAACATATATATAACATATATATAAGGTGCGCCGCAGCGCACCCTAGGTTTAATTTTTTTGCGTGAGTCCGCTTTTTGTGATGAATTCTAAAATATGTTGCGCGGTAATCTGTGGCTTTTCTAAGTGGGGAACGTGCCCGCAGTCGGGTATCCAAATTAGTTGAGAATTTGCGATCGCCCTTGCAAACTTTTCCGCATCCGCCGTCCCCAAAATCCGGTCTTGTTTTCCCCACAAAATCAGCGCCTGCTGCTGAATTTGCGATAATTTTTCCCCAAAACCACCGTAACCTCCGCTTTTGGTAAACGCAATTAAAGCTTGATTCCAGTTGGGCATTTCCAAGTGCAAAGCAGCACAAGTTTGAGCGTCTTGAGAAGCCAAATTTTTATCGAAATAAGCATTGACGCTAATTCGCTGGCGAATTTTGGGATTGCGTAAAAATGAAGTTGCCAGATACCCTAAAGGAGGAATTAAAAACTTTCCCTTATTAGAACTGATGGCAAAACCTGCGCTATCTATTAACACTAATTGTTTTACAGCTTCTGGATAATTGAGAGTGAAATCAATTGCTGCTGCACCTCCCATTGAAGCACCGACTAAGATTACAGGCTGCGAAATTAGCGTTTTCCAAAAATAATAAAGGTGACTTTCAATTGCCCTCGCGCTGAATGCCAAGCCTGCCGCTCTTTCTGTAAACCCGAAACCCAACAAATCAACCGCCCAAGTTTCATTTTCGGCAGCTAGCAGCGGCAACAGGCGGCGGAATTCAAACAAGGAACTGTCGAAGCCGTGAATTAGCAAAATTGGTGTGTTGCCACTGCCTTGGCGCACGTAGGTTGTGGCAATTGGTCGAGAAGATAGGGGAGTTGTAATTGCTGCTTGTTGAATGCTTTGGGCTAAGGCAATTGAGGTAGATTCTGTAAGTTGTGCGATCGATTTTGGCAGAAAACTTGCTGGCATAATTCTTGATAAATTGTGAATCGGTAGGGGCGATGCCACTATGTCCGCCCTAACATTTAAGTATATATGCTTGCTCGATCGCTATTTGAGGAGTTGGGGCGAGTCATGAAAATTCGATCGATACTCAGTATCCCTGAGCCCAGACTTAGGTTTGTCGTGCGCTCGCCAATATAGCAATTCTCAATTGCCCGCAATACAGTAAGGATACGGCGCCGTGCCTACGGAATATGTGTATTGCACTCAACAGGATAAGGTGTACCGCTGCGTGCTTACCCTAAAAAATGTAATAGAGGCGGGGTTTAGCCGGATTTGTCAATCGCAAAAACCAGTCTAAAACCCGCCCCTAATGACAAGAGTCACCAATTAACCGACTAATTCTTCGCCCCTACGCCCACATACATAATCGACGTATCCTCATTAATTTTGATTTTAAACAAGCCCGACTTTTTGTAATCAAAATAGTTAGCGATATTAGAGATTAGCACTTGAGAAACTTGTTGGAAACTTTCCCCCGAAGGAAATAGCTGCTTTCCACTTGTAAGATTCCCCCAAAAACCGTGCATCTGGGCTAAAATAGCGCCCATTTCTCCAAACATATCAAAACCTTTAATTTCAATCTTGCCGAAACCCGTATCGCGCATTACAACAGACAGTTCATCCGGGGTAATAAATTTTTCCCAATCGTGAACGCCCCGCCTAATCTCCTGCAAAATATTTTCCATCAGCCCAATCATCACAACTTGCGAGGAAAAAGTTCGGTTGATTGTATCAAAAAAGAACAGTCCCCCAGGCTTAAGAATCCTGTGAACCTCAGACACAACTTTTTTGTAATCGGCCACATGTTCCAAAACATCCACGCAGATTACAACATCAAAGGTATTGTCTTCGTAGGGCATATTTTCGGCAAAACCTTGCCTGTAGTTAATCTCGAAACCGCTGGTAAATGCGTGATTTTGAGCTGCTACAATACATTTTTGCGATCGATCTATTCCAGAAACAATAGCACCTCTCTCGGCCATAAACTCGCAAGAAAAGCCACCGCCGCACCCGACATCTAAGGTTTTCAGCCCTTGCCAATTAGTCGCATGTCTGTCGAAAAACTCAAATCTGGGTTTATTTAGATGGTATAAGGCATAAATTTTAGCATTTTCGTCCCACCAATTATCGGCATTTTCCTCATAAAATTCTAAATCATTTTTTACTTCTGTTTTCTGCACGATTTTCTCTGTCCTGATTAGTGGAAAATATAGAGGGCGATTGCACTTTTGCGTGATTTTATAGGAATGACGCCCAAAAAACCAATTTCTGTAGAAAATCGGATGTTTCGTGACGAGTTCACAGGCAGATACCGGGTTTTTGAATCTGTAGGCGTAAGTTCTATTTTCTCGTGAATTGTGAATCGCCACAGTTGTTTATTATAATATCTTTGGCATAAATTTCAACCAGATGGATCGCGTTTCTATTATCATCCCAGCCCTCAACGAAGCGACTTGTCTGGAACGCACCCTCCGCCAACTCAGCATCCTTAATCCTCCCGCTTGGGAAGTGTTGGTGGTAGACGGTGGCAGTCAAGACGAAACAGTGGCGATCGCACTTTCCGCCGCCACGCGCGTTATTTCTAGCAGTATAGCCGGACGTTCCGTGCAAATGAACTTAGGTGCTCAAGTCGCCACCGGTGAAATTCTGTGCTTTCTCCACGCCGATACTTTAGTTCCCGACGACATTGTAGCAGTCATCCAGAAAACATTGTCCGATGCCGAAATTGCCGGCGGCGGGTTTATCTCCATGATGGCTGGTTCGCAGCAAACAAGATGGGGTTTTTCCCTCCACAATTACCTAAAAACTTATTACGCGCCGCTGTTATTTCGACCTCATTTATTTTTCAAAGGATTGCGCTTGCTGTTTGGCGACCAAGTTATTTTTTGCCGCCGTACCGATTTTTGGGAATGCGCTGGTTTCGATGCCGCGCTGCCAATTATGGAGGAAGCGGATTTGTGTTTGAAGTTAGTGCGACGGGGAAGACTTAAGTTAGTCAATCGGGTAGTGGAAAGTAGCGACCGTCGAGTTGCAACTTGGGGCGAATTTAAAGCTATTGCGATCTATCTTTCGATTGGTTTTTTGTGGGGTTTTGGCGTTTCCCCAAGGTATCTCAAGCAGTTTTATGAAGACATCCGCTGAACACAAAACCCGCTTAAATTCCAAGAATGTATTGGTTGTATTTTGGCGGCAAAACTTTCTGCAACAGGTAAATAATCGCCCAACAACCTAACAAAGTCCCAGTAACTAAAAAGCCGAGCTTCAGTAGCGGATTTACCGGGTCAATAAACTTATAAAACACTAACAAGACATATTTCACTACTGTCGAATCCAGCAGATATATAGGGAATGAGTAAGCAGCCAATATTTTGACTAACCCAGACACTCTACTGGGAAGTGCAATATTCTTAGAAAATGCGAGGATCGACAATACGAACAAAATTGCGTATCCTTGAGCAGATAGTTTAAAAAACGATCGGAGAAACCATGCCTCCGAATTAACTCCACTTTTTAGGTAAAATTCCCAAATGCTAGCTAGATAAAAAAGGATGGTGGCCCCTAAAATTGGCATTTTCATTCCTTCGAGAACGGGTTGAATTCTGTCATAGGAGCTGCCCAAAAATAGACCAGTTGAAAATGGCAAAATCCAACTGAAAATCCAGCGCTCCATCAAAGGTAGAGGTATTGATATGTATTGGAAAGCGGTTAAGTAGAAGAAGATTGTAAAAATTGTTTGAATTGTTAAGCCCAAAGCCAAAATTTTTCTGGGTTCTAAAAATCTTAATTTCACGAGAAGCCACCACCAGCCGTAGCATTGAACAATCACAACGATGAAGTAATAGGGAGGCATCACTGAACCCGTCAAGATATCTCTGAGTAATGAAAGTAAGTCAAATTTTTGGATTTCTCCCAAATTATTTAAGATGTACAAAGCTACTGACCAAAACAGATAAGGGGGTATAATTTTTGACAGTCTTTTTTTGACTACCAGTGCGGGATTATTTTGATTTTCCAGTTTGTTGCTAAGAAAAAAACCGCTCAACAGTAAAAATGCAGGTACGCAAAATAGTTGAAATGTATCGATCGCCACAAATAAAATTCTGCGATCGCGAAATGTAAAGAACCCAGCATGAGTAATCACCACACTGACGATTGCTAAAGCTCGGATCAAATCAAATTCAGCGAACCGATTAGAAACTTTTTGCATGGTAAAAATTAGATTGTAAAAATTGGAACCCAATTAAGAATTTTTTGTCTGATTAGTTTTCACCAAACTCTAGCATGAAATTTTATATCTGCTCCTATCTTCACAAAACTTAGGCCGGCAAAAATAAGTCACCGACTGCTGGGACTGAGGAATAAAGACTATAGAGACTATTGCGAAAAAAAATCTACCTAAATTAGGTAGACTTTTAGAAATGTTCAAGCAATGAGTTCACTGTTGGCTAACCGTTGCTGTGATGGATGTGCGACGCAGAAACACTATCCAACTGATCGCGCCCGTTGCGGATCACGCGCAGCATATCGCTCAACTTGTGCTCGATATTATCGAGAACTTGGTCGGCATAATCATCAGCTCCGTTCTGAATTTCCTCGCATTCAGCCATCGCCCTGACTCTCATCTCTTCCAATTCTTCTTGAGCCTGGTAGCGAATTTGTTCGACTTCCGCCAGCGTCGCCTGCTGAATTGCCTCGCAGTCGAGCAAAACTTGCTGTCGCAACTGATCTGCCTCTATCTTCGCCTGCTGGAGCAAGCCCATATCGTTTAAAATTTCTGCTGCTCGCTGTTCTGCTGCTTCTATCACTTCCTGAGCGTAAAGTTCCGCTTCTTGAAGCAAGTCGTCCTTGTGCCGGATGATCGTCTCGGCTTCCTGAAAGGCGATCGGCAAATTTAACCTCACCAAGTCTAACTGATCGAGCAACTGTTCTTCATCCACCAGAGTGCGTCTGGTCATGGGAATTCGCGGACTGTCGAGAACAATTTCCTCAAGCCGATTCAATTCCCGCTGGATGTCTACTCCTGCGGTTCGGGTGGGGTCTCCGAAGGTGGCTGTGTTCTGAGGTGATTCGTTCTCAGTGCCGCGTCCGGTAGTGTCGGGTTCGATGCGAGTTGGTTCCTGCTGGCGTAACATTTGTAAATATCTAGGGCGACGTGTTTCGGAACAAGATGATCTACGGAGCCACCAAACTTGGCTATTTCTTTAACTACACTACTACTTAAAAAGCTGTACTCGTTAGAAGTTGCCAAAAAAACTGTTTCAATTTCACCCAGAAGGGTTTTATTGGTGTGGGCCATCTGGAGTTCCATTTCAAAATCTGTTAATACCCGGAGCCCCCGCAGCAGCACTTTGGCTTGTCGAATCTTAGCATAGTTTACTGTCAAACCCTCAAAACTGTCTACTTCTACATTTTGCAAGTGTTGGGTAGAGCGCCGGATCTGCTCGATCCGTTCCTCTACGGTGAAGAGAGGCGTTTTGCTGGGGTTTCTGACGACGGTAACAATTACCCGGTCAAAAAGTTTAGATCCCCGCTCGATAATGTCTGCGTGACCGAAGGTAATGGGGTCAAAGCTGCCTGGATAGATTGCAATCACGAGTTTGGCTCAACGAAGTGGGGGGGAGTGGGGGAATGTGGCATAAGAGGAGAGAGAGCGGGGGAGTGGGAGAGTCTATTATCCTTGTATCCGTGTTAATCCGTGTAGTGCCTTCCTTCTGACAACTGTCAACTGTCAACTGTCAACTGTCAACTGACATCTACTTTTTCATGGAATGAGCTTTGTAGAAAGTTTCGAGGCTTTGCTTGTCGCCCACAAACCGCCAATGCCAAGGCTCGTAACTGACGCCTTGGCGATTGTTTTTGGGAAATGACATTTCAAAGCTGAAGGCGACGGCGTTGGCTTCTAACCACTTGAATGCTTGGGTATTTTCAAAACTGGGACTGAGGTTGTGTTCCGGGGCGGTGCCGTCGCCAATGTCGATCGCATAACCGGTGTGGTGTTCGCTGTAACCTGGAGGGGCGCTGACTTCGGCTCGCTTGCTGGCGTTTTGCCTGCGTTCGGCTTTCACGTCAAAAAATACGTGCTGTTGGTCTTGCAGGGAGCGAAAGCCGGAAATGGGAGCGAAGTAGATGCCTGATGCCGCTGCGGCGTTAACCATTTCCTGATATTTTGCTGCTGCTGAGGTGCGGAGTTTGACGCTACCGTCGGAGGTGACGCTTACCAAGTCTTTTGCTGGTGCTTCTGGGTATGGCAAGTGTCCCAGCAGGTTTTCTGGGATTGCGGGGACTTTTGGGGTGGTAGCTGGACTCGCGACAGACGGAGACGCGGAACTGGTGGGCGCTGAGTCTTGTTGAGTTTGCTCTGCCTGACTGGTGGCTGGGAACAAGTTAAAGTTGAGGTGCAGCCAGATGCTGACCCCAAAGGCTAAGGCGGCCAACCCTAGCAGTTTCCAAATCAGCCCTTTTTTCTTAGACTGACTCTGCCGTGCTTCTGGGTATGGGTGGTCTCGCACTGCTTCTGGAATTTCGTCGGCGACAAGCTCCGAGGCTTGCGGGGGTTTTCTTGACAGACTAGCGTTATCCAAGCCAGCTCCACTCCTGCACTTCAATAAGGCTCAACGTTACAAATTGTAGACCGATATGGGCGATCGGACAGCTACAATTGCCGCTGAGAGTATATCATCTCTTTCTGACCTCGCCCCGTCCCATCCGCCAACTCTCGCATTTGTTACTTGGGCCCACAGTCGATCGTTCCTGCGAGGTCGAACTGGTTGGCGCTGGTAGCGCTGGTTTATTTTAAGTGTAATTTGTTACTGTTCCACAAAATCGAACAATTCTGCGATCGACACATCAAACGTCCGCGCCAATTTTAGCAGAGCACCGATGTCAGCCATTGCCATACCGGGCGATCGGGCATAGCTTTTCAGCGTGCTGTAGTGAACGCCCGATCGAGTGGCAACCTCTGTCTGAGTCGAACCGTTCTCAGCAGCCAGCTCTCAAATCCGCAACCTCACCAATTCTATGCTTGACAAAGGGCAAGTATTGTGAATTTAAGTAATTAGATATTAAAGGGCGATCGGCCCCCGACCTTAGAAACGGAAGAGCAATCACTTTTTTAGACAACCTCTCATTATATTTATTTTATGGTGAAAGAATGTATTCAGGCTTTTTGAGTAGAGTTTGTTTAGCAAACCCCTTAACTAATTTTATTCGTGAGTAGATCCATCTGGCATAATTGCACCAGTGAGTTTAGCATTTGCCAACTCTGCTCCTCCTATTTTTGCACCAGTTAAGTTAGCGCCAGATAAGTCTGCACCTGTTAAGTTTGCCGCGCGGAGGTCTGCTGAAATTAGGTCAGCACCACGCAGTTTTGCAACATATAAATATGCTTGTCGCAAATCAGCTTCGGTTAAGTCTGCTGTAGTTAGATCGGCACTTTGTAATCTTGCATCATTCAAGTTAACCTGTCTTAAATTAGCTCGGCTCAAATTTGTGCCGTCTAGGTTTGCTCCCTGAAGTTTTGCCCCACTCAAATTCGCATCTCTCAAATTGGAACTCGTCAATTGTGCAGAAATCAAATTAACACCTTGTAAATTGGCTCCCATCAAGTTAACACTGCTCAAGTCCCTACCAGTTAGATCGACATTTTGCAGCGATACATAAGGAGCAATTAAGTAAGCGCCCGCTTTCACGGGATCGAAATCAGTAGGAAATAAAGTTGCTTGATTGCAAATAGCTCCTTGAAGCTGAACTCCTTTGAGATTTGCTCGATCGAGGTTGGCTTCTAAAAGGTTAGAATTACTCAGATTTGCCTTTGTCAAATCAGCATTGTTTAGGTCGGTTTTCCTTAAGTATAGCCCGCTTAAGTTAGCTTGACTGAGGTTTGCAGTTGTGAATTTTGTTTGTTGACTAAGTTTAGACCCGCTGAGGTTTGCACCATTCAAATCGGCTTCACTAAAATTTGCATTTTCTAGTTTTGCTCCTCTTAAACTCGCCTTGCTCAATTTTGCTTTTTCTAGTTTAGCTGATTGTAAATTAGCCTGAGAGAGGTTGGCATTGATTAAATTTGCCCGCTCCAGATTGGCACTGGATAAACTAGCCTGAGTAAGGTTGGCATTGACTAAGTTTGCCTGATTCAGATTAGCACTATATAAATTAGCCTGATCGAGGTTGGCATTGACTAAGTTTACCTGATTCAGATTAGCACTGGATAAATCAGCCTTAGAAAGGTTGACACTGCCTAGTTTAGATTCGCTAAAATTTGTGCTAGACAAATAGCCCTCCCTCATATCTGCTCCATTAAGAATTGCCCCGCTGAGGTTGAGCCTCTGCCAATTAACACCCCTTAAATTAGCTTTTTTCAAATTAGCTTTACTCAGGTTGACATCAGAAGCTAGGTGTTTACCTGTTAGATTAGCACCCGCTAAATTAATCCCTGTAAAATCCCTTTCTCCCTCACTGTAACGCTGCCAAAAATCCTCAACACTAACAACAGGTTCTCGACATTCCTCAGACTCATCATCCAAATCCTCACCGCTATCCTCTAAAGCAATATCTTCAGTATCCGCCGCTAATCCTTCCAAATAATCGGCTCTATCCAAGTAATCCGAACTGGCTACAAACCGCCTTTCTATCTCCTCCTCATTTAATACTTCGCTGCTATCAAATCGCTCAATTAATTGCTTGACAATCTGGCAGTCATTCGTGCGAATCCCCACTTCTTTTTCGGCACTTTTGTCGCTATTTGTCAGCAAATTGTGACTTCCCAACATGGCAAAACTAGAATCACATACTAAAAAGTTTTCGTGAGTTCCCAATAAAGAGAGACAAAATTTATCGGGATATTCGCTGGCTAATTCTTGCAAATCTGCTAAAGCATTGTAGCGCCATCCCTTGCCGATTTTTTGCCTGTCTCCCAGATAACCCCAGCCAATATTTATCAAACATCCTCGGTTCAAACACTCTCTAATTTTTTGCAGCAATTCATCATTAATGCTGTTACAATTGAGCCAAGGGCAAACAATAATCAGCCGCTCTTGAGCTAGTGATAAAGCTTCCATCAAGACAGCACGACTGTTGGGACGATCGCATACTAACTGATACTGAAAGTCTGACTTTGGCTTTTCGGTCTCGGTGTCAAGCTCGATGGGCTGCTCAGCAATGACCGACATATCGCCATTTCCCAAATCACACGGCTGTTGCAGGGACGCAATTTCAGCAGTCAAACTTTCTAGCATTTGCGGTTCAGGGCGATCGTTAAATCTCTGTTCCTGTGCCTCTAACTGCCTCTTAAGTTTGGCTAGATATTTTTTCAGAATAACTTGCTCTTCTTCAAGCTGCAATACTCTCGTGGCTATTGATACTAAATCTAGTTCGGTTTCTGACATAGTGCTACCCTCAATCAAAAAAACTTAAAAAGCCATGTTTGGGAAGTTAGCGCCTCATCAAATATTACCAACTTCCGCCAATTCAGCAGCACTAACAGAATCTTTCTCTTCCCCTTTATCCCCTTCATCAACCACAACAGATAACTTCAATCCCAGAGCCTTCAGCCAACTTGCCAAAGCATAAATTCTCGCACTTCCTTCTCCCGACAACAAAAGATCTAATTTTTCCAAATGCAATTTAGCATCCTCTGCAGACATATTTGGTTCGCCAAGAGCCTCAAATACATTGCGAAGTGCGAGTTCCAGCAAACCAGGTTCAGGCTCTTCGTCTTGCAAATGCGCTGTTAGATAAGCCGCAGCGTGTATTTTATCCTTGAGCGCTTCTATCAGATAGGCCTGGTAACTATCGCTCGTTGGCATTTTCGCGTTCTCCATATTCTTTCCAATACTCCTTAGCTTTGCGGATATCTTGTTCTTGAGTGCTTTTATCCCCACCGCAGAGAAGAAGAACTATTGTTGACCCCAATTGTCCGAAGTACACGCGATACCCCGGCCCAAAATCAATTTTTAATTCGCAGACTCCTTCCCCAACAGACTTGCTGTTTCCTAAATTCCCTAAGCGAACTCGGTCAAGCCTTTGCTCAATTTTAACTACCGCATTCAAATCTCGCAGGGAACTAAGCCACTCTGCGAAAGGATTTTTACCGTCTGGGGTAATATAACGTCTAATTTCCCTCGGTTGTACTTCCATAAAGTCGATCGTACTTGCACACTCATCTTAATATCGGCGATCGCCCCGTATCCAAGCTTCTTCACCAAGGCCAACTCAAAATTGCCGATCGAAAAAAACTCTGCCGTCAGGCGTGGTGTAACGCTGAATTTCTCTCGGTTGCGCTTCCATAATCTTGATTCTAGCGACGATCGCAGTCGAATCTTACAGCCGCGCTCGATCGGCCCTTGACTTCATGCGCTACAATTATTAAGAAATCTTTAGTTAGATCCGTTTAACGTTCCAGACGCATTATGAGTCTTCCCATTCGCAACGTCGCCATCATTGCTCACGTCGATCACGGCAAAACCACCCTTGTGGACGCTCTCCTCAGACAGTCCGGGATCTTCCGCGAAGGGGAAGAAATCCCAGATTGCGTCATGGACTCCAACGACATCGAGCGCGAACGTGGCATTACCATCCTTTCCAAAAACACCGCCGTCAGGTACGGAGAAACCCTGATCAACATCGTCGATACCCCCGGACACGCGGACTTCGGCGGAGAAGTCGAACGAGTTCTCGGCATGGTTGACGGCTGTCTGCTGATCGTAGACGCCAACGAAGGGCCGATGCCGCAAACGCGGTTCGTACTAAAAAAAGCCCTAGAAAAAGGACTGCGCCCGATCGTCTTTGTGAATAAGATCGATCGCGAGCGAGCAGACCCCCACAAAGCCGTCGATAAAGTTTTGGATCTATTCCTCGAACTAGGTGCTGACGACGATCAGTGCGAATTTCCCTATCTCTTCGGTTCCGGCTTAAGCGGTTACGCCAAAAAACACCTCGAAGACGAAGGGGTAGATATGAAGCCCCTCTTTGAAGAAATCCTCGACCACGTACCGCCCCCCGTAGGCGACCCCAACAAACCGCTGCAACTGCAAGTAACCACCTTAGATTACTCAGAATACGTCGGTCGTATCGTCATCGGCCGCATCCACAACGGCACGATTAGAATCGGTCAACAAGCAGTCTTAATCACCGAAAGCGGCGCGCTTGTCAAATCAAAAATTACCAAATTGATGGGCTTTGAAGGCCTGAAGCGGATTGATATCCCAGAATCTTCTGCTGGTAATCTTGTCGCCGTTGCCGGTTTTGCTGATGCGTATATTGGCGAGACAATTACCTGCCCCAACGACCCGCAAGCGCTGCCTTTAATCAAGGTAGATGAACCGACTTTGCAGATGACTTTCTCTGTAAACGATTCGCCGTTCTGCGGTCAAGAAGGTAGTTTGGTAACATCTCGGCAAATTCGCGATCGGCTAATGCGAGAACTCCAAACCAACGTTGCCTTGCGCGTCGAAGAAACCGACTCTCCCGACAAATTCCTCGTATCCGGCCGTGGCGAACTCCACCTCGGAATCCTGATCGAAAATATGCGTCGCGAAGGATACGAATTCCAAGTATCCCAGCCCCAAGTAATCTTCCGCGAAGTCGGCGGTCGTCCCTGCGAACCCTTTGAATGTTTGGTGTTAGACGTACCCGAAGAAGCAGTCGGCGGCTGCATCGAACGCCTCGGTCAGCGGAAAGCAGAGATGCAAGATATGCACGTCAGCAGCACCGGCCGCACCCAAATCGAATTTTCAGTCCCCGCTCGCGGTTTGATTGGATTCCGAGGCGAGTTCATGCGCTTGACTCGCGGCGCTGGAATTATGAACCACAGCTTCCTCGACTATCGCCCCCTCGGTGGAGAAATTATCGCCCGTCGCAACGGAGTATTGATTTCCTTTGAAGAAGGAGTTGCAACTACTTATTCACTGAAAAATGCTGAAGACCGTGGCGTATTTTTCATTACCCCTGGAACCAAGGTTTACAGAGGGATGATTATCGGCGAAAACAACCGAGATGAAGACATGGAGCTGAATATTTGCAAGTCGAAGCAGTTGACAAACCACCGCGCATCTGGCGGTGAAGAATTGGCGCAATTGCAAGCACCAGTCGATATGAGTTTGGAACGCGCTTTGGAGTACATCGGCCAGGATGAATTGGTGGAAGTAACACCGAAATCAATTCGCTTGCGGAAGGTTTCTAAGAAGTTGGTGAAACGCTAAAACAACTTGATGGCTGGCTATTTTGCCAGCCATTAGTGTCAACTTCAAACTGTATTTAAAGGCAATATTAATTTTTAACGCAATCAAAAATAGGTAAAAACGATGTCAACAGTTTATCGTTTAAAAGCCAGCGAACTAGACCGTAACTTTTTAGAACAAATCAAAGCGATTTTTGGAGATAAAGAGATTGAAATAATTGTCTCAGAATGCGATGAAACCGAATATCTTTTGAAATCGGAAGTCAATAGAAACAAACTGTTGAAAGCTATTGAAAATGTTAAAGACAGGCAAAATTTAGTTGAAGTCGATCTACAGGATTTGCAATGAGCAGAAGAATTATTTTTGAATCTTCTGCTTTTGCAGATTTTAATGAATGGGCAAAATTAGACAAAAAGATTTATCGCAAAATTGTAGAATTGATTAAAGATATAGATCGATCGCCCTTTGAAGGATTGGGCAAACCTGAACATCTGAAATACGAGTTAAGTGGTTTTTGGTCGAGGCGCATTGATAACGAACATCGTTTGGTTTACCAAGTTACGGAGGTCGAAATTGCGATCGCAGCTTGTAAGAATCATTACAGTGAATAGTATATTTGAAGCTTTAAGCAATGTAGCGATCGCTCTTTTTATCAATTTACTGAATGCGATCGCTCTCAATCTTCTTGCTGAAGTTCTTCTATTAGATTAAGTACCTCTTGATAATTTTCTTCTTTTTCCTGTACATGATATAAATTTTTAGCGTGGTGAAGATCCAGAGCTGCTTTTTGGTGATTTCCCAACTGACCGTAGACAAGGCCTCGCTTGTGATAAGCTTCAGCAAATTTCCGTTCAAGCTGAATTGCCTGAGTGTAATTCTCAAGCGCTTTCTCTTTTTCCCCGAACCTAAAACGAATAACCCCCATGTTGTAGAAAGTTTTTTCATTATGGGGATTCAGCAAAGCTGACTGAGTATAATCTTCAAGCGCTTTTTGCAGATCGCCTAGTTTCAAAAAGTAGACATCACCTCGATTATTCCAAGCAAGGGCATAATCAGGATTTAGTTCAATTGCTTGGGTGAAATCTTTAAGTGCTCCTGGCACGTCCCCCATTTGTAAACGAGTAAAACCTCGGCTATTGTAGACTTGATCATTGCTAGGAGCTAGTTGAATTGCTCGGCTGTGATCTGCCTGTGCTCCTCGGTAATCACCTAATTTACAAGAAATAAGACCGTGGTTTCTGTGAAAATCTGAACACTTAGGCTGAAGTTCCCCCAGTAGGGGGAATGTTCAAATCTCACAAACCCTTGCACTACAAGGAACGATCGCCTTTTTACCCC
>NZ_JAUBPI010000218.1:0-1422 GCF_036700645.1 Microcoleus sp. S36b_A4
TTGTAGTTTTTTTTCCATGATTATGGGATGTTTGGTTTCACCCTTTTTTAATTCGCCAACAGTCTCTTTCAACCGCCCAGTTTTCTTTCACATCAGCATCGCTGATATCGCATTCCTGGTAACTGCGAAACTAATCCCAACAATTCCAACTGCAAAAGTATACTAGAAACTGTTCCTGCTTCTAATCCAGACACTTCGACAATTGTATCAAAAGAAATCGGCCCAGATTCGATCGCACTTAACACCTTAGCCAATTCCGGCTCCAACGGCGGCCCTTGCTTCTCAACCGTCGGATTTGGGGGAAATAGCGACAACTGCTCGGCTCTATCCAATTTTGGCATAGCTCCGAGCATTTCCAACAGCCTGTCTTCGCTTAAGAGTCGATCGCTACTCGGCAGAATCGGATGAGCACCTTTACTCAGCAACTCCAAACACCCAAAGGAACGCTCATCATCCAATCTTGCTGTCAAAACGTACACATCCCGACAAAAATCATTCGCTTGATAAGCAGTAATTAAAGCACCAGATTTATGCGGAGCTTCTATCACTATTGTAGCGCGACTTAAGCCAGCAATTATGCGATTTCGGCGCGGAAAATTAGTTCTATTCGGTTGAGTCCCCGCCGGATATTCACTAATTACCAATCCCTGCTGTAAAATGCGATCGCACAACCTCTCATTTTGTTTAGGATATACAATATCTACTCCCGTCCCCACCACTGCAAAAGTCCTTCCTCCCGCCTCCAAACAGCCTGTATGAGCCTCTGTATCAATACCAGCAGCCAATCCCGAAACCACAGTAAAATCACTTTTAGCCAAAGCCGTACTAATTTTGCGAGTCCACCTTCTGCCGTATTCCGAAGGGCTGCGAGTACCAACCATTGCCACTGTCGGCGTAATTCCGTGATTCTCTTTTACATCAACTAAACCGCGATAATACAACACTGGTGGCGGATTGGGAATTTCCAATAATAAGCGGGGATAATCTGGATCGGCGGGCGTCCAAAAACAGGGATTTTTTATAAGATGTTTTTCGATAAATTCTTGGGGATTGAGTTTAGTGCGTTCTTGCACAATGGTTTCAATTATCTGCTTGCCGAACCCTTCGATTCGCATTAAATCTACTGGTTTTGCCATCCAAGCTTCTG
The DNA here is from genome assembly GCF_036700645.1 of Microcoleus sp. S36b_A4. NCBI lineage: Bacteria > Bacillati > Cyanobacteriota > Cyanophyceae > Oscillatoriales > Microcoleaceae > Microcoleus > Microcoleus sp. S36b_A4. Next base: position 1,148 of record NZ_JAUBPI010000218.1, read on the forward strand.
CCAAACTCTTGAAATTTTGGTGCAATCTCTGCAACAAAATCGGCCCGATACCGTTAATTTGCGACCATGCCAACCAGTAAGCGCGTTCTTCTAGCAACGAGTTACCCTCAACTTATCTGAGAATAATTTTATCATTTGTTGTTTAATATATAGCAATCCTAAATCATTTGTTAATTTCTTACTCCCTCCCCTTGGTAAGGCATTGGTGACAAGTTAAGGAAAAAGGGAAATTGTCAAGGGTAGTATTTGCATGGGTCTGGGATCGTGGGAAACTT
>NZ_JAUBPI010000027.1:0-76469 GCF_036700645.1 Microcoleus sp. S36b_A4
ATGTCGCTCATGTTTCTGGGTCAAAAAAGCTTTATGATGTGATATTACCACGAACTGTTACTATTTTGGAGATGTCTATTGATGAGTGATATCCATTCCCGTTGTATCGGAATGATTAAACCGCAGAGGACGCAGAGGATACAGAGAAAGGGAAGAGAGAGATCAATAATTCCGATGCCAACGGATTTGAGATGACAAAACTTTGTGGGTAAAAAAATCTCAATTAGAGTTATGGAAAACTGTCAACCTTTTTCGGCTAGGCATCTTAGCGTGAGTTCTGGACGATCGCTGACAAGACTTGCACGCAAACTCTAAGTCTAATGGGTGAAATTTTATCAATTTTTTGATAAACTTGATGTTCGCGGCTTGAGAGTTGACTTCACAATAAGACAGGTTTCACCAGTTGTGAACCGCGCTGCTACATTGCACCTACCGACTGAGCGGGCAGGTTGCTTTTGTGTCTGCGGGCGCTGACGAAAGCAACTCAACAGCGCAGCAAGCAAAATAACGCTAAAGTTACTATCTACCTGTGTTCGCTGCAAGGCTACCCTTGCGGACTCAGGAAAAACCCACACAAAAAACTAGATCGGCTGCAATGTATCTAGTTGCAGGGCGGCGATCGCCCAAAGAATCACTGCTTTTTAACAGCAGGGTATTCTAGGAGACATCTCTGAGGCGATGCGAGCGAGATAATTTAAAATCTGCAAACAGGGTTTCAGTGCTAGGTACAGGCCGCATAGACGTAAATTTTTAATCAAATCAGCTTCCAATGTGCTGTCTTAAAGTTTACTAGGCTCCCACCGCTCGGCAGCCTTCTCTCTCCGAGCTATAAAAACGCATCAACACACAATCACGGAAATAACATTCAATCAACATGGGTAACACGATCGATCCAAACAGAAACGTGCATCAAACAGAGCGAGGAACTCCATTCGCCGGCCAAAGCTGGTTAGTGGAAGAAAGAGATGCCTGCGGTGTGGGGTTTATTGCCAACCAAAGCGGCGAAGCTACGCACTCGATTATTGAAAAAGCGCTTCCAGCTTTAACTTGTCTGGAACATCGCGGCGGTTGCAGCGCTGACTCGGATTCCGGCGACGGTGCGGGTTTGATGACCGCGATTCCTTGGGAATTGCTGGATGCTTGGTTTGCCGAACAGGGAATTGTGCCTCCGGCGCGGGAAAACTGCGGCGTGGGAATGCTGTTTCTGTCTCAAGATAAATTTCAAGCGACTATAGCGCGGCAGGTGGTTGAGCAAGTTCTGACCGATCGCGGGCTGAAACTTTTGGGATGGCGCAAAGTTCCCATTGTACCGTCGGTTTTGGGCGAGCAAGCGCTAGAAAATCAACCTCAAATCGAACAAGTAATTGTCAGTTCACCGCACTTAGCCGGAGACGAACTCGACAAACATCTATTTTTGGCGCGCCGCACGATCGGACACGCCCTGTCAAATCGCCCCAACTTCACCCGCCGAGACTTTTATACTTGCTCTTTCTCCTGCCGCACGATCGTCTATAAAGGCATGGTGCGATCGGCCGTACTGGCAGAATTTTACCCAGACCTAAAAAATCCCGCTTATAAAAGCTCCTTTGCCGTCTATCACCGGCGCTTCAGCACCAACACCATGCCCCGCTGGCACTTAGCCCAGCCGATGCGCTTGCTGGGACACAACGGCGAAATTAACACGCTGTTGGGCAATATTACCTGGATGAAGGCGCGGCAAGCGAATTTAGCTCACCCGAATTGGAGTCAAGCTGATATCGACACGTTTAACCCAATTGTCAATCCCGAAAGCAGCGATTCGGCAAACTTGGACAACGTGATGGAGTTGTTGGTGCACTCCGGCCGCACCCCCCTAGAATCCCTGACAATTTTGGTGCCAGAAGCCTACAAAAATCAGCCGGATTTGGCTCCCTATCCAGAAATTGTCGATTTTTACGAGTATTACAGCGGCATTCAAGAACCTTGGGACGGCCCGGCACTGCTGGTATTCAGCGACGGCAAACAAGTAGGTGCTACGCTCGATCGCAACGGTTTGCGGCCGGCCCGCTACTGCATTACTAAAGACGGTTTGGTAATTGTGGCCTCCGAAGCCGGAGTTGTGGATATTCCCGAAGCAGATATTGTCGAAAAAGGCCGTTTGGGGCCAGGACAAATGATTGCAGTTGACCTGCAAACCAAGGAAATTCTCAAAAATTGGCAACTCAAGCAGCGCATTGCTAAGCGGCATCCCTACGGCGAATGGCTGGAAAAACACCGCGAAACCTTGGAACCGCAGCCTTTTGCCGAAACAGCAACCCTAGACTCGCAAACGCTGTTGGCAACCCAAACTGCTTTCGGTTACACAGCCGAAGATTTGGACATGGTAATCGTCGAGATGGCGAGTTCTGGGAAAGAACCGACTTTCTGCATGGGCGACGACGCTCCCTTAGCTGTATTGTCAGAAAAGCCTCAGTTGCTGTACAACTATTTCAAACAGCGGTTCGCTCAAGTCACAAATCCGCCGATCGACCCCCTGCGCGAGGGGATGGTGATGTCGCTGACGATGAATGTGGGCCTGCGGGGCAATTTACTGCAAGCAGTGCCGGAAAATGCCAAGCGGCTGAAAATTGATTCTCCCGTACTCAACGACGCTGAACTGTCTTTCTTGAAAGATCAAAAGTCTTTCCCAGCTACGGAATTGTCAACTCTTTACAAAATTTCTGCTGGGCCTTCTGGTTTGAAAACAGCAGTCGAGCAACTTTGTCAAAAGGCGGCTGCTTCGGTGCGCGAGGGTTCGAGAATTCTGATTTTGAGCGATCGACTATCGAAGGAAGAAGGAAGAAGGAAGAAGGAAGAAGGAAGAGGGGAGAAGGAAGAGGGAGATTTATCTAGTGTTGGATTGAGTGCTGAATGTACTTATATTCCGCCATTCCTGGCAGTTGGTGCGGTTCACCACCACTTAATTAGCGTCGGCCTGCGGATGCAAACTTCGCTGGTTGTGGATACCGCGCAATGTTGGAGCACTCACCACTTCGCTTGTTTGATTGGTTACGGGGCGGTGGCTGTTTGCCCTTACTTGGCATTGGAAAGCGTGCGCGCCTGGTGGTCTGACAGCAAGACTCAAAACTTGATGCAGCACGGCAAAGTTCCCAATATTACCGTGGAACAGGCTCAAGCTAGATACCGCACAGCGGTGGAAAACGGCTTGCTGAAGATTATGTCGAAAATGGGGATTTCACTGCTGGCTAGCTATCAGGGGGCGCAAATCTTTGAGGCGATCGGCATTGGCGGTGATTTGCTCGATTTGGGTTTCAAAGGCACTGTTTCCCGCATCGGCGGTTTGAGTGTGGCGGAACTGGCTAACGAGGTAATGTCTTTCCACAGTCAGGCTTTCCCAGAATTGCACCTCAAAAAGCTGGAAAATTACGGCTTTGTGCAGTACCGCCGGGGCGGTGAATATCACATGAACAGCCCGGAAATGGCGAAGGCTTTGCACAAGGCTGTGACTACTTTTAACGAAGGAAGAAGGAAGAAGGAAGAAGGAAGTTCGGCAACGGATTCTGTAACGGATGTAACGGATGTAACGGATGTAACGGATGTTAGGAAGAAGGAAGAAGGAAGCAACGGTAACGGCAATGGGGCCGAACCAAAAATGACACCAATTGGTGACAAAAATGGTGAAAGTGCTTACGATCACTACGAGGTTTACAAGAAACTGCTCGAAAATCGCCCGGTAACGGCTTTGCGGGATTTGCTGGATTTTGTGAGCGATCGCCCTTCCATTGCCATTGAAGACGTAGAATCTGTAGCAGATATTGTCAAGCGCTTCGCCACCGGCGGTATGTCCCTCGGCGCTTTGTCCCCGGAAGCCCACGAAACGCTAGCGATTGCGATGAACCGCATCGGCGGCAAATCCAACTCCGGCGAAGGTGGCGAAGACCCGGTGCGCTACAAAGTGCTAAACGATGTGAGTGCGGCTGGTTTCTCACAAACGCTACCTCACTTGAAAGGTTTGCAGAACGGCGATACAGCTTCTTCATCCATCAAACAGGTAGCTTCCGGGCGTTTCGGGGTGACTCCTGAGTACCTGATGAACGCCCAACAAATCGAAATTAAAATCGCACAAGGTGCAAAACCGGGTGAAGGCGGTCAATTGCCGGGGCCGAAAGTGAGTGAGTACATTGCTTATTTGCGCCGATCGAAACCGGGTGTCACGCTGATTTCGCCTCCTCCTCACCACGATATTTATTCGATCGAGGATTTGGCCCAGTTGATTTTTGACTTGCACCAAATCAATCCGAAAGCAGGAGTTTCGGTGAAGTTGGTGTCGGAAGTCGGCATCGGGACTGTAGCTGCGGGTGTCGCCAAGGCAAATGCTGATGTGATTCAAATTTCCGGTCACGACGGCGGCACCGGTGCTTCACCACTGAGTTCGATTAAGCACGCAGGTTCTCCGTGGGAACTCGGATTGACAGAAGTTCACCGGGTGCTAATGGAAAATAAATTGCGCGATCGAGTTTTGCTGCGCGTTGACGGTGGCTTTAAAAGCGGCTGGGACGTGATTGTAGGCGCTTTAATGGGCGGCGAAGAGTACGGTTTCGGCACGGTGGCAATGATTGCAGAAGGCTGCATTATGGCTCGCGTTTGCCACATGAATAGTTGTCCGGTGGGGGTGACAACTCAACAAGAACACTTGCGGAAACGGTTCCCCGGAACACCGGAACACGTTGTTAATTTCTTCTATTTCGTAGCACAAGAAGTGCGGAGTTTGCTGGCGAAATTGGGTTATAAGTCGATCGCAGATATCATCGGCCGGGCGGATTTGCTGACAATGCGCGAGGGGGTGAAACTAACTAAAACCCAAGCGATTAATTTGGATTGTTTGACCAAGTTACCTGATACTAAGAGCGATCGATCTTTCTTGATCCACGGCGACGTACACACTAACGGGCCTGTGTTAGACGATGATTTGCTCGCGGATGCTGAGATTCAAAGTGCGATCGCCAATCACGGCACTGTTAGCAAGAGTGTAAAATTGGTGAATACCGATCGCACTGTAGGCGCACGTTTGGCAGGTGCGATCGCACAGCAACACGGTAACACTGGTTTTAGCGGTCAAATCACCCTCAACTTCACTGGTAGCGCGGGCCAAAGCTTCGGCGCGTTCAATTTGCCGGGGATGACGCTGGTACTGTCAGGCCAAGCCAACGACTACGTTGGTAAAGGGATGCACGGTGGCGAAATCGCGATCGCACCGCCGGCTGGTGCGACTTATGATGCTTCCGAAAATGCGATCGTCGGTAACACTTGTTTGTATGGTGCGACGGGGGGAACTCTGTTGGCTGCGGGCAAAGCTGGCGAACGGTTTGCGGTGCGTAACTCGATGGCGAAAGCAGTCATTGAAGGTGCGGGCGATCACTGCTGCGAGTACATGACTGGTGGCGCGATCGTCGTGTTAGGAAAAGTCGGCCGCAACGTCGGCGCTGGAATGACTGGCGGCTTGGCTTATTTCCTCGATGAAGATGGCAGTTTCCCGGCTCACGTCAACGGGGAGATTGTGAAGATGCAGCGCGTTTGTACGGCGGCTGGGGAGGCGCAATTGAAGGAGTTGATTGAGGCTCAGTGCGATCGAACCGGCAGCAAGAAAGCTGAGAATATTTTAGCAAATTGGTCGGAATATTTGCCTAAGTTCTGGCAAGTTGTGCCGCCAAGCGAAGCGAATTCGCCGGAGGCTTCGGAACAAAAGATTGCTGTGGAAGCTTAATTTTCCAGTTGATTAAATAGAAGAGGGGCGACGCGAGTTGCCCCTTTTTTTCATCTACCGGACTTACACGGATAGTTCACAAAACCTCAAAAAACCCTCTTGCTCCTCCTTAGCAACGGGGGTAAAAAAAGCCAAGCAAGAACGAAAAACCCTCTTGCTCCCCCCCTTAGCAAGGGGGGGCTGGGGGGGGGGGTAAGAAAAGCCAAGCAAGAACGAAAAACCCTCTTGCTCCCCCCCTTAGCAAGGGGGGGCTGGGGGGGGTAAAAAAAGCCAAGCAAGCAACGAAAAGACCCCAATAAAAAAATGACAAAACTTTACAACAAAACCTCAGAAAAACTCAAGCGACAGCGGCTTCGCAGAGAAATGACAAAAGCTGAAAAACGTCTCTGGGACAAAATCAAAAACAGACAGCTTGAGAATTGTAAATTTCGCAGACAGTACAGCGTAGCAGAATTTGTGATTGATTTCTACTCACCGGAAATCAAGTTAGCACTAGAAGTTGACGGTGATAGTCATTTTCAAGAAGGTGCTGTAGAATATGATGCGGAAAGGCAAGAATTTATTGAATCAGCAAGAATTAATTTTTTGAGGTTTACAAATGATAATGTTTATCATAATTTGGATGGGGTTCTAGATGTGATTGTAGATGGGATTAAATCGCTGAGAACATTAGGTGTTTTACCCCCCCCCAGCCCCCCCTTACTAAGGGGGGGAGAAAGATGGGATAACAGGGGATTAAATCGCTGAGAGCATTAGGTGTTTTACCCCCTTGCTAAGGGGGAGAGCAAGAGGGTTTTTTCGTTGTTGCTTGGCTTTTTAACCCCCCCCAGCCCCCCCTTGCTAAGGGGGGGAGCAAGATGGGATAACAGGGGATTAAATCGCTGAGAGCATTAGGTGTTTTACCCCCCTTGCTAAGGGGGGAGCAAGATGACAGGAGATTAAAAATTACCTCAAAGGTCAAGAATTAACCTTTAAATCCCGCACAAATTGCATAATTGGTCGGCGGCAAAAATTGTTATCCCAACATTCCAGACGAAGACAAACACGGCTCTAATATTAGATCAAATCTGTCGGGTGATCGGCATTCGCGGAGGTGCTGTTTTCCACATCAAATCTATTTCTTCCGGTGTCAATCCGTAAGCTTGATTAACTAAGTCGGATAAACGGTGTTCGAGTCTCAACGCCTCAGCTTTGCGAGATTGAATGGCCGGTGCATATTCATTATAAGTTTCGCGGACTGCTTTTAGTCCAGCAACGCCGAGAGGATCGGAGGATTTAGTTTTCGGCATCCGCTTTCTGATTTCTGCTACAAACTCTGCCAAAGAAAGCGCAGAAAAATCTTCGAGTTTTTGTCCTAGTTTATCAATTAAATAAGTGATTTCCAGCCAGTGCAAGACATCTCGGTGAGTTTCTTGATTAGTTTTGGCGATTTCAATTAAACGGCTGACAATTGGTTCTACTTCGGCACGAATTAAGTCAGTTGGTGGTGCGATGGGTAAAGCTTCTACCTGTTCTCTAAACATTCGCAGTGTGCCATTGATTCCTTTTTGCAAAGTGTGGTGACAAATCCACCAAGTTATTGGCGAACACAGCCACCCAAGCATATAAAAATTTCCTGTTGGCCATAGATAGCAAGTATTCACTGGGTATATCTCTTGATCGACGAAGCAAAACCAAGAATAAGTAGCCAAATCTTGAGTGATAATTTTTGGTTCTTGAAAAACGTTATAGTAGGCACACGATCGCAGTTCCCACCAGTAACGCCCTTGGTCGGAACGCTTAGACAGTTTTTCTTGCATCGGCTTCATATACTTATATACCGATGGAAATGTTTGTGAAAATACTTCCTCTGCTTTATCGTTTGCGGTACTCCACGGCCATACACTATCGCTGCTAGACTTCAGCAGAATAATCCAAAGATTTTCCCACTCTGGACTCCAGCGTTTAATGTTCTGACCTCGCAATAATGGCTTGATGATTTCAGCGGATTTAGGGTCTGCTTGCACTAGACTGTTTTTAGTAGCTTCATCAATTAAAAAAGCTTCATTCAATCCTGTTAAAATACCTCGATAAGGCTTAACCCCTGCAAAATCTTTAAGCGGAACACCCACTCGTTGAATTTTTTGCATCAAATCATCAACAGCAGGAGGTTCCAAACTCCAAGCATTCGCAGTAAAACGATCTCGCGAAATTTGATAGCCGTGTTGTTGAACGTATTGTGTAAGGTTGATATTAGCAAGTTCCTCGCGCGGAACCGGACAAACAATCACAGACGAATTAGGTTCAAATTTACCTTGCTCACTCTCGCTTTCAGTTTCAGAGATACATAGAGAAGCGTTAGGTTTTCTAATTGCGACAATACAGGGAAAAGTATCAGCATCCTCAAAAATTGGCGCGTGTCCGAAATCAATAATTTGCTCTAGTAAACCTTGACTGGCAAAGAACTTGCGTAGAGGTTCGCCGTATCCCGACCGCAGCCATTTATTTGTGACAATATACGAAAGCACTCCCCCCGGTTTGAGAATCTTTAATCCGAGTTCATAAAAGTAAGTATAAAGGTCTGCTACGCCGTTATATGATTCATAATTTGCTTGCAAGTATGGTTTAATTGGAGACAGCAACTCCTGCCGCACGTAAGGTGGATTGCCAATGACAACATCAAAACCGCCATCAGCAAAAATCTGGGAAAATTCAGCTTGCCAATCAAACGCTGTATCTGCTACATTACTGTCAGCGACGATCGAGTTTCCCGCTTTAATATTATCATCCAAATACGTCAGGGTTTTACCAGGTTCGGCCGTCTTCAACCACAGAGAAAGTTTAGTGATTTCCGCCGATTCCGGCAGCAAATCTACGCCGTACAGGTTGTTACTTAAAATGCTTCGGTCAAATTCCAGCGAGTTGCCGTCTTTTGGCTGACATCCCAAAGCATTCAATTCGCGATCGACTCTTTCGTACTGCTGCATCAAATAATCAAAAGCCGCAATCAAAAAAGCTCCCGAACCGCACGCCGGATCGATAACGCGCGTTTTTTGCAGCACCTCGTCTCGATATGCTTTCCAAAACTTAATTGCAGTTTTCTTTGCCGGCTGCACCGACACTTCAGCAACTTCGCCCATTAGGAAGAAATCGCGCAATTCTTGCTCTCGCCGCTGCAAATAGCCACCGAGAGAAACCTCGACAATATACTGAGTAATAAAAGCTGGCGTGTAAAACACACCTTGAGTTTTCCGCTTGCCTTTTTTCTGATTGTATTCCTGTCCGGTAGTTTCAGCATTTAATTCTTCCAAATCTGTAACAGACTGCTCGAAAATATGCCCCAAAATATCAACAGAAACTTCGGTATCAAAATCAAATATGGTCAGCTTATTAAGCAGACTGCATAAAGGATTTGGCACAGTCAATTGTACGTCTAAAACCGGGTCGAACTTAAATAAACCGCCGTTGTATCCGGGTACAGGAGGGTCATCATTTCCCACATCAACCCAGCGAAATACAGATTGATAATTTTCCCAAATTAATCTAGGATTGTATTGGTCTTTGTGGTTGTGAGCGTTGCTGAGGGTGTTTCGCGGCAGCAACCCTTTATCTTCACAAAAAGCAATGAATAAAACGCGGTCTAAAGTTTTTTGAGCTTTTTCGATGAGTACGCGATCGCGGTTGGGGATATCCTGCGGCGCAGTAAAGCGAAAATGTTTGACGAGAGCGAGTCGAATTGCTTTGTACTCTTGATATAATTTATTGGTAATTTCCTCTTGAGCTTCGTCAGAGTCTTTTAACAGTCTGTCAATAACAGAACCTGTTTGATCTTGGTTTTTAGGCAAAAAATTGCGGCGACACAGCAGAAAGTAAAACCGCTTAAAAGCTGCAATATCTGCCAAGTCAGTCAGAAAAAATTGTTCGTAATAAGCGGGAGTTTTATTGGTATGATAAAGTCGCAACTCTCGATAATTCGAGACAATAATCCAGCGACAATCGGGTGTATAATTAGCGTAGCGCCAACCTTGGTCAACTGCTGATTCCGATCGCCCGGATGCGGGACGGTCTAAATCATTTTTCGCTCCCTTGAGTTCGATCGGAGCAATCACTTTACCTTGCAGGGACACCGCTTTGCCTTTAGGATTGTCAGCAGCAGTAAAAAAGCCGATCGCCCCGTCAGCAGAACCGCCGCCATCAGATATCGTTTGTTCCGCGTTAATTTCCCAAGCTTTCCCCGCACCTTGAATTACCGAGCAATATCCCAAAATATCCTGAAAAATATCATTAATAAAACTGCCGTGCAGCGAAACTTCTTTAACTTCGTCTAACGTACCCGTTTTAAGTGCAGCAATCCACCTTCCCAATTTTTGGCGGCGCTGTTCCATATCTTGCGGAAAGCTAAAAGCACGCAAAGCAGTGTTGAGTGTTTTGCTGTGAAAAAGGGCGCGAGTAGAGCGATTTGTCATAAAGTTGAAAAGGCGATCGATTTAATTTTACAGCAAAAAAGCGGTTGTGAAATCCTAACTAGCGCCAGTCGTTTCAAATCTAATCCCTTCATAAATTTCGCCCAATTGAATTTGAAACGGCAGCGAAGACAAAGCCAGCACTGCATCTGCCGATTCGTATTCACTTAAAAGCCACTTATTTTCCGAAGTCTTGACAAACTGCTCGACATAAAATTTATACTGATCGATTAAAATATATTCTCGAAACTCAGGAATCGAGCGATAATAATCAAACTTATCCCCTTGATCGTAATTTTTCGTACTTTTTGACAAAACTTCAACAATCATCAAAGGATTAATTATTGTATCTGTGCGATCGTCTAAAAGCACTGGTTCGCCTTGAACAACCATCACATCTGGATAAGTATAGAGATGATAGCGCGGTATCGACAACCGTAAGTCACCGATAAAAGCCTTATAGTTTTGCCCCCGGAGCGCAAATTTTAAATGAGCATAAAAATTGCCCGCAATATCATTATGATTTGGAGTACCACCAGTCATAGGAACTATCTCGCCATCAATATATTCACTTTTAGACTCGGCCACTTCCTCTAGTGCCAAATATTCCTCTGGCGAGTAGAGTTTTTGAGTTTGGGTTAACATAGTTTATATCCTCAACAGCCGTTCATTTTATTTTAATTAAAAGTACACCTATTTTACCAAATTTGAATCGGGTCAGGGTGCGATCGCACTGCTATCAAATCAGTTATAGTCCAAGGTCGATCCTCTTCGTTGGCGTAGCCCCCGTAGGGGCGGGCTTCGCTAACGCACCCTACCCCCTCAAAAAAGCGTGAGCGTTCGCTCAAGAGTCAAAAGCGCCACATCTAAAGCTGAGCTAGCTCTCATTTACTTTGCATATTGTAATTATTAAGAAAAGCTATCATTTTTTCTCAGTAGCTTTCCGCTGCTCCCTTCGGGTTTTACAGCAAAAGTTAAATACAGGTGAGCCGATCTGCACGAAGTGAAAAGTTTTGTTACAATAGGTAAGCTGTTACAAATCGTAACTTATGCTGGTTCCTATTTTAATAATTGACGTTGCCCTCGTTGCCTGGTCTTTGCACTTAATGCAAGAGGCGATCGCGCAACGGGAATTTTCACTAATGCTAGCCGGCACCCTAGTTGCGGTCTCAGCCGCCGCTCTGCTAGTCGTCTACTTTCTCATGGGCTCTTGTTTGAGCCATTTAACCGAAATATCCCAACACACTTACTAGATCATAGTAGGCGATTGACCATTGTCCAGAAGCGAGGAGAGTTTTGTGAAAAAAAAGCCGAAAGCCTTGCCAGCCGAAGGCTCAAAACTAATTTCCCCAAAAAGCTTGACAAATATTGGTCAGTTAAGGCATGATTGAGAGCGCGAAAAGAAAGGGGAATTAGCTCAGTTGGTAGAGCACTACAATGGCATTGTAGGGGTCAGCGGTTCGAGCCCGCTATTCTCCATAAATTAAAATTAGGGATACATCACTGCTATGTCCTAATTTGTACCGAAACAGTACCACCGCGTGCTTAAATTCGATCGCGACTTGTACCGAAACACCATAGCCGTGTCCTTAAATTCGATCGTGCTACACACCCTGAAAAGCAATTTTCCCGTAAAATCAAAACAGTCTACCCGCAACCAAAGCGCTACCTGTGGCAAAGTCAACTGAACCCAACAATCCAGAGAGTCCGAGCCAACTTGCCCGCACGCCTCTGTACGACCTATCATTAGAACTCAAAGCTCGGATGGTGCCCTTTTCCGGGTGGGAGATGGCAGTACAGTACGCAGGCATCAGCAGCGAACACCAAGCAGTACGCCAGCAAGCAGGAATGTTCGACATTTCCCACATGGGAAAATTTGGTTTGAGAGGGAAACAATTAATAGAAAAATTTCAACCCTTAGTACCCTCAGACTTGAGCCGTTTGCAACCCGGTCAAGCTCAATATACAGTTTTGCTAAATGCCCAAAGCTGCATCTTAGACGACATTATTTTCTACTGCCAAGAACCCGACCCTATCACTAGCGAAGAACGTGCAGTAATCATTGTCAACGCCGCCACTCGCATCGCAGACAAAGCATGGATTACCACTCACTTAGAATTGAGCGAACTCACTTTTACAGACATCTCCGAAGATAAAGTTTTAATCGCAATTCAAGGGCCGGAATCTCTCAACTATCTCCAGCCTTTTGTAGAAGACAACCTCGCACCAATTAAGGCATTCGGTCACTTAGAAACAAATCTGTTGGAACAGCCGAGTTTTATCGCCAGAACAGGTTACACCGGCGAAGATGGGTTTGAAATCATGGTGGATACCGAAGTAGGAAAAGAACTGTGGAAAAAATTGTTAACTGCTGGCGTTGTTCCCTGCGGTTTGGGTGCGAGAGATACCTTGCGTTTAGAAGCAGCAATGGCTCTTTACGGTCAAGATATCGACGACAATATCACGCCTTTAGAGGCTGGATTGGGTTGGGTAGTTCACCTCGACACCAAAGGTGATTTTATTGGTCGTGAGGTGTTGGAACAGCAGAAAGCGAGTGGAGTATCGAAACGGTTGGTAGGGTTAGAAATGCAGGGGCGGCACATTGCACGCCACGGCTATCCGGTAATATTTGAAGGCGAAACAGTAGGAGAAGTTACTAGCGGTACATTATCGCCTACTTTGAATCGTGCGGTAGCCCTCGCGGTTGTTCCGGCAACATTAGCGAAAATCGGTCAGCAATTAGAGGTCGAAATTCGCGGTAAAAACTATCCGGCTAGTGTGGTGAAAAAACCATTTTATCGATCGCCAAACCGACCTAATTAAATTAAGTAGGTGAGCATTAATGCAGGGGCGGGCTAGAAGCCCAACCCCTACTCCCCACAATAAAGTATAAGTGTATGTGTTTTTGTGGAACGGGCTTCTAGCCCGTTGCTCATAATTATGGTCAAGAAGACTCATCTACTAGCTTAGCAAATTGTCGCAAAGTTGCAGCATAGCGATCGCCCGCCACATCCATCAAATCATTATGACCGGCCCCATCAACCCAAAAATTTAATTTCGGCTGCTTCGCCGCTGCAAACAACTTCTCTCCATGCCAAAAATGCACCACCTCATCAGCTTTACCATGAATCACCAAAACAGGCGATCGAACTTTGCCAATCTTATCAATATTCACAAACTTGTCAAAGGGTAAAAGCGGAATCCGCGTCAACACCCGAAAAGCCGAAACAAAGGAACTTTCAACCACCAAACCGCCGACTTTCTGCCGGGAAGCCAAATCAATTGCCGGCCCACCCCCCACAGAACGCCCGTAAAGAATAATTTGCTTGGCAGGTATTCCCAAATGTTGGGTTAAATAATTGTAAACTGCATCAATATCACGATAAGTATTATCCTCAGAAGGATTTCCCTGACTCGTGCCGTAACCTTGATAATCATAGGCAAACACAGCAAACCCGTTATCTCGAATCTCTCTGAGTAGCCACAAAATCCCGCCCAAGTCTTCCGCATTCCCGTGACTGTAAAGTATGGTATATTTAGCTTGCGGGTTAGTAAAATGAACAGCAGAAATTTTCACGCCATTAGCTGAGCTAACTTTGATAACTTCCGTGCTATCACTCTGACTAGATGGGGGAGGTTGAAAAATTAACCGTTCTGAAAAAAAGAAACCGTAAAAACATAGAAATGCGTAAATAAAAATTATAGAGCGCATCAGTCGTTTGACAGAAAATTCTCCAAAAAGCAAGCGTTTAATATTTTTTTTGTTCCACTTAGTCATCAATAAATGCCCATAGTTCACTAAGATTTACTTGATACTTTGTTTATTGTGAGAAAAGATATGGCACTAAAATACCCCGATGACTTGAAATACCTAGACACCCACGAATACATCCGACTCGAAGGCGAAATTGCCACCATCGGCATTAGTGCTTTTGCAGTTGACCAACTCGGCGATATCGTGTTTCTAGATTTGCCCGAAGTCGGTGCAGGGTTGGAAAAAGGCGAAGCTTTCGGTACAGTCGAGTCAGTGAAAGCGGTTGAAGACTTGAAAGCACCAGTTACCGGTACAGTTGTAGAACGCAATGATGAAATTATAGAGTCTCCCGAAAATTTGGCGGAAGACCCCTATGGCGCTGGGTGGCTGCTGAAAGTGCGCGTTGACAATCCCAGCGAAGCAGACGACGCTTTCTCGGCCCCGGATTATCGCAAAATGGTCGAAGGGGAATAGGGCATAGGGCATGGGGCATAGGGCATGGGGCATAGGGCTTGTTGATAATTCCACAATCCGCCAGGGGTTGAAACCCACGGGGCTTTTAGCACAAGTCGTCTTTAGACGACTGATACCAAATCCGGCTTAAATACCCCCTTTATCTCGCTTGTCCGCTAAGGCAGACTTCGTTTGACTCTCGACAGCGGTTTCAACCATCGACCTTAATCTACAGTCGTCTTCAGACGACTTTAGCTATGAGACAGGGGTTGAAACCCCTGTCGGACTTTGATACACGCAAAAAATCTTGCTTAGTCGGCGACCGACGACTTTAGCTATGAGAGAGGGGTTTCAACCCCTGTCGGACTCTCGGACTTTGATACACGCAGAAAATCTTCCTTGTTTTCTTAGCAAAATGTTACAAACAAAGAAGCAAAAGTCAATTCAGGAGAATCCGCCTTGGTACTCTACAGCCCTCAACTTGAACCCAGTCAGCAGCAAAACCTTTCCCCCATAAATGGTTTTGCGGGCCGGCACATTGGCCCGACACCCAACGAAATCCAGCAAATGCTCAATGTTTTGGGCATTTCCAGCCTCGATGAGTTGATTGACAAAACGGTTCCAGCGGCGATTCGCATTTCTCAACCCTTACAACTTCCCGCAGCGCAAAGCGAGTACAGCGCTTTGGCAGAATTGAAAGAAATTGCTGCAAAAAATCAGGTATTTCGATCGTACATCGGCACAGGATATCACGATTGCATAACTCCCCCCGTCATTCAGCGGAATATCCTAGAAAATCCCGGCTGGTATACAGCTTACACACCCTACCAAGCCGAAATTGCTCAAGGGCGATTGGAAGCTTTACTGAACTTCCAAACCATGATAATTGACCTCACGGGTTTGGAAATTGCCAACGCTTCTTTGCTGGATGAAGGGACTGCGGCGGCGGAAGCGATGGCGGTAAGTTACGGCGCGAGTAAAAATAAGGCAAAAGCGTTTTTTGTTTCCCAAGATTGCCACCCTCAAACTGTGGAAGTGGTGCAAACTCGCGCTAAGCCGCTGGGAATTGAGGTAATTGTCGGCGACCATCAAAGCTTTGAGTTCGATCGTACAATTTTCGGCGCTCTCCTGCAATACCCCGCCACAGACGGCGCAATTTACGACTATACCGATTTTATTCGATCGGCACACGAAGTCGGCGCATTAGTCACAGTCGCCGCCGACATTTTGAGCCTTTGCTTGCTCACACCCCCCGGCGAATTCGGCGCGGATATAGCCGTAGGAAGCACTCAGCGCTTCGGAGTGCCGATGGGATTCGGAGGGCCCCACGCAGCCTATTTCGCCACTCGAGAAGAGTTTAAACGCCAAGTTCCGGGGAGAATCGTCGGCGTTTCTAAAGATGCCAACGGCAAATCTGCTTTACGTTTGGCATTGCAAACTCGCGAACAGCACATCCGCCGCGAAAAAGCTACTAGCAATATTTGTACTGCTCAAGTTTTGCTGGCAGTGATGGCGAGTATGTATGCTGTTTATCATGGCCCGTCTGGACTCAAAGACATTGCTGAGAAAGTATGGAGTTTAACAGCACTTTTGGCATCTGGTTTAAGAAGTTTCGGATACAAAATTGGTTCTCAACCTTTCTTCGATACTTTGCGGGTAGAATTGGGAGACAAACCGCTGTCAGAACTTCTAGAAGCTACTAAAGTTCGCAAAATTAATCTCCGAGTTTTCGATGATTCGACAGTGGGAATCACTTTAGATGAAACTGTCAGCGTTGAAGATGTGCAAGAGTTATGGGAAATTTTTGCACAGAATAAAGATTATATCAGGGCAGACGGGCAGAATGCTCTCAACATTCCGCTGGATGCCGACGCATTGAGTTCCTATTTGACATTACCAGATTTTTGCGATCGCACCAGCAGCTATCTCGCCCATCCAGTTTTCAACAGCTACCATTCGGAAACTGAACTTTTGCGCTATTTGCACCGTTTAGAAGCCAAGGATTTATCGCTAAATACATCGATGATTCCCTTGGGCTCTTGCACCATGAAATTGAATGCAACAGCAGAGATGATGCCGGTGACTTGGGCGGAATTTGGCAAGATACATCCCTTTGCACCCCCCGATCAAACTCGCGGGTATCAAATGATGTTCGTGCAACTAGAACAGTGGCTGGCAGAAATCACCGGTTTTGCGGGAATTTCTTTGCAGCCAAACGCCGGTTCCCAAGGCGAATACGCGGGTTTGTTAGTTATTCGCCAATACCACGAACACCGAGGTGAATCTCACCGAAATATCTGTTTGATTCCCCAGTCAGCCCACGGTACAAATCCGGCTAGCGCGGTGATGGCGGGGATGAAAGTAGTTGCTGTCGAGTGCGATTCCCAGGGCAATATTGATGTCGCAGATTTACATAAAAAAGCCGAGAAGCACAAAAATGAACTGGCGGCGTTGATGGTGACATATCCATCTACGCACGGCGTTTTTGAGGAAGAAATTAAAGAGATTTGCGAGATTGTCCACAACTGCGGCGGACAAGTTTATATGGACGGCGCAAATATGAATGCTCAAGTTGGTTTGTGCCGCCCCGGTGATTTTGGTGCTGATGTTTGTCACTTGAATTTGCACAAAACTTTCTGTATTCCCCACGGCGGCGGCGGGCCGGGAATGGGGCCGATTGGGGTAATGTCTCATTTAGTAGAATTTTTGCCCAGTCATTCTATTCTTAACAGTCAACCGTCAACAGTCAACAGTCAACAAATATCAGTTGGTGCTGTTTCCGCCGCGCCTTGGGGAAGTGCTAGCATTTTGCCTATTTCTTGGATGTACATTCGGATGATGGGAGGAGTGGGTTTAACTGAGGCAACAAAAGTAGCAATTCTTAATGCTAATTACATGGCAAAACGCTTAGAATCTTATTATCCGGTTTTGTACAAAGGGAAAGCCGGTTTGGTGGCGCATGAATGTATTCTAGATTTGCGATTACTCAAAAAATCTGCGGCTATTGAAGTCGAAGATATTGCTAAACGGTTGATGGATTACGGCTATCACGCGCCGACAGTTTCTTGGCCGGTTGCTGGTACGGTAATGGTGGAACCTACCGAAAGCGAATCGAAGCAGGAATTAGACCGTTTTTGCGATGCGATGATTGCTATTCGAGCTGAAATTGCGGAGATTGAAAACGGTAATGTTGATGCGGAAAATAACGTCTTGAAAAATGCGCCGCACACTGCAGAATCTCTGATGGTTGATGAGTGGAATCGTCCTTATACTCGCGCGCAAGCGGCTTATCCGGCACCTTGGACTCGCGAATATAAGTTTTGGCCGGCAGTGGGCCGGATAGATAATGCGTTTGGCGATCGCAATTTTGTCTGTTCTTGTTTGCCAATGGAGGCTTACAGTCAAGGTTAAATAAGTCTCTCCGGGTACACAATGGGAATCTTACACACACACTATTGTGAGGAGTAGGGGTTGGGCTTCTAGCCCGCCCCAAAAGTTATATCAATTCCGGTTACACTCATACATGATGGGGAGTGGGGAGTGGGGGAATGTAGAATTATTGACCTTGACTTTATCATTCCCATCCAACCGGAAACGATATTAAATTTAAATGTAGAACGGCTGATTAATCTCGATAAATTGCCCGCAAATAATGTAATAAAATAATCCACCTTTACCAGGGAAAATAAAAAATGAATAGACGCTTTTTGTGGCTTACTCACGAAAATAAACCGCGTTGGATTACCCTATTATTGTTAGGTTTTTTGGCTGCTTTGGGGGTAGTGGCAACAAAAGCCTACATCAAAATGGCGATCGCGCAAACTATCGGCCTGGCTTTATCTGTTAATCTTACAGCCGATCGCCATTCAATCAGCCCCGACATCTACGGTGTAAATAAAATTAGCACTTGGAACTGCGGCTTGAGAGTATATAAATATGGTTTTAGGGCAACTTACCCGGCTAATTCTATGACTTTGGTGGCTATTCCCAAGGCTAATTCTTAGCGGGAGTTAACTTAACCCACGGAATTCACGCGCCAGAACCGAAACAATTAAACCGCAGAGGACGCTCTTGACACTGAGGAAGAGAAGAGAGAGATGAATAATTCTGACATTTTTAATCTGAAATTAGACCTGAAGCGTTCATGCGATCGTCCTTAGCATCCGAGTGTGTTAGGGGACAAATACAACTCTCCTGTCCCAGCCACTGCGATCCTACTTGATGCAAGGCTGCCATCACCGGTTGAATTTGGCGACCCTTGGGCGTGAGGGAATATTCTACACGGGGCGGAATCTCGGCATAAACACGCCGATCGACTAGCCCTTGAGATTCCAACTCTCGGAGGCGTTGGGTGAGGGTTTTGGTGCTGATGCCAGGAAGTGCCGCGAGTAATTCGTGGGTACGCCTCGCGCCTCCAAACAGTTCGCGTAGAACCAAAATTGACCATTTATTGTCCAACAAATCCAGCACAAACTGAATCGGACATTTAACCTCTACACACTGACTTGCTTCCACCATAAACTCCCTTCACAGTTGCCTTCACGATAATTTCCATATTTCTTTAGAAATGGCTCAAACGTCCTATTGGCTTCAATGCTTTACCTCAAGTAACTATAGGATACCACTGGTAACTGACTTGTGGGCGATCGCGGATTAAGGCAATGTGGTGCACAGTCATCAATTCCGAACAATCCACTCTCCACTCCTATGGTCAGTTCAATTAGTAAATCGGAGTCTGCTGGTCTGCCATCCGGCATTAAAGCACCTGTTCAAGAAACCCTATTAACACCCCGCTTTTACACCACCAATTTTGATGCCGTTGCCGAAATGGATCTGTCCGGGCAACAAGCGGAATTAGAAGCAGTTGTAGCAGAATTGCGCGCGGACTATAACCGCCACCATTTTGTCCGCAATCAAGAGTTTGAGCAATCCTGGGACAAGATTGATGGCGAAACGCGAAAGGCATTTATTGACTTTCTAGAGCGATCCTGTACCTCAGAATTTTCGGGTTTTCTGTTGTTCAAAGAACTCTCCCGCAAACTTAAGAATCGCCAACCGTTGTTATCGGAAGCCTTTAACCTACTGGCACGGGATGAAGCGCGTCATGCCGGTTTCTTGAATAAGGCGATGGCAGATTTTGGTTTGTCTCTCGATTTGGGATATTTAACAAAAAATCGTACCTACACATTCTTCCCTCCAGAATGGGTAATTTATACTGTTTATCTGTCGGAAAAGATTGGCTACTGGCGCTATATTTTGGTGTATCGCCATCTCGAACAACATCCCGAACATCAAATTTATCCCCTGTTTCGCTACTTCGAGAATTGGTGCCAAGACGAAAATCGGCATGGGGATTTCTTTAAGGCTTTGTTGCGATCGCAGCCTAAGCTTTGGAATAGCTGGAAGGCAAGACTCTGGGCGCGCTTTTTCCTCCTGACAGTGTTTGCCACCCACACAATGACGGTGTTGGAACGCTCCACATTTTATGACTCGATCGGCATCGACCCCGATGAATATAACAAGCAGGTGATTCATCACACCAATGAAACAGCAAAACGGGCGTTTCCCAGTATTTTAGATACCCACAATCCAGAATTCTTTCCCCGTTTAGATCGATGTGCGATCGCCAATCAGAAGCTAGCAGAAATCTCAAGTAACCAGCGCCCGGCCGCCATCCAATTTTGCCAAAAATTACCCTGGATTGCTGTGATTGTCTGGCAGTTGTTGCGCCTTTATTTACTGCCCTCGATTAATGCTGAATCGTCCCGAACCGCTATTAATTAGGAGATATTGCCATGACTAATCTATCGACACGCCTCCGAGAAGGCACGATGAAATCCCACACCACAGCCGAAAATACGGCATTTATGAAATGCTTTATCAAAGGCATTGTGGCACGGGAACCTTTGCGTAAACTATTTGCAGATTTGTACTTTGTTTACAGCGCCCTAGAAACGGCTTTGCAGAACCATGTCAACCACCCGATTATCGGGACTCTCTATTTCCCTGAGTTAAATCGCGTGGAGAATCTGGCTGGCGATCTAGCTTTTTATTACGGTGAAAATTGGCTGGAGGAAATTACGGCTTCGCCAGCGGGTTGTGTGTATCGCGATCGCATTCAAACCCTCTCAACAACCGATCCAGTCCTGCTGATTGCCCATGCCTACACCCGCTACATGGGTGATTTATCCGGCGGACAAAGCTTGAAAAACGTGATTCGATCGGCGTTGTCTCTGCCGCAGGATCAGGGAACAAATTTCTATGAATTTTCCCAAATCTCGACACCCGAAGCAAGGCGAGTATTTAAGGAACGCTATCGCCAAACCTTTGATGAGTTTCCGGTGGATGCTGACACGATCGAGCGAATTGTCGCCGAAGCAAATACGGCATTTACCCTTAACCAGGATGTAATGCACGAACTCGAAGCCGATGTAAAAGCGGCGATTGGAGACCATACCTTTGATTTGCTGACTCGGCAAGATCGCCCCGGTAGCACAGAAGGCCGCAGCCCTCATGCCAAGCGAGAATCTGTCGCGAAATAACTCGCCCCACGAAAACAAGATCGATCGTATCTCTAAAATATGCCGGGGTTCTGAATTTACACAACAACAGAAGGATACATTAGTTAATGAAACAGTTATCACAAACGGTTGAATTTGATGCTGCATTGTTGAATAAATACAACCAGCCTTTACCTCGCTATACCAGCTATCCACCCGCCACAGAATTAAGCACTGACTTCGATCGCCACGCATTTAAAACCGCGATCGCCGTCGGCAATCACAAACGAACCCCCTTATCGCTTTACTGCCACATTCCCTTTTGTGAAACGCCCTGTTATTTCTGTGGCTGCAATACCATCATTACCCAGCGCAAGGAGGTGGTAGAACCCTATTTAGGCTATCTCGATCGCCAAATTCACCAAGTTGCTAGTTTGGTGGATGCCGATCGGTTGGTGCATCAGTTGCACTGGGGTGGCGGCACGCCCAACTATCTCGATCGCACTCAGGTAGAGTTTCTCTGGAACCAGTTAAATCGATATTTTCGGTTCGATGACGCAGCAGAAATATCGATCGAAGTCAATCCTAGCTATATCGATCGCGAATATATTCTCTTTTTGCGACAATTAGGATTCAATCGGATTAGCTTTGGCATTCAAGACTTTAATCCCATCGTGCAGGAAGCAATCAATCGGGTGCAGCCGGAAGCGATGTTGTTTGATGTGATGGATTGGATGCGGGAAGCAGGGTTTGAAAGTGTCAATGTGGATTTGATTTACGGCTTACCTTTCCAGACACAAGCAACGTTCCAGGAAACGGTACAGAAGACCTTGCAATTAAATCCCGATCGCATTGCCGTCTTTAATTTTGCCTATGTTCCCTGGATCAAACCGGTTCAGAAACGAATGCCGGAATCTGCATTGCCGACTGCGGGTGAAAAGCTGAAAATTCTGCAAAGTACGATCGCTCAACTGACGCAAAATGGCTATGTGTTTATTGGCATGGATCACTTTGCTAAGCCCAATGATGAACTGGCGATCGCGCAACAAGCGGGGCAACTACATCGTAATTTTCAGGGTTATACCACTAAGCCCGAATCTGATCTGTTGGGCTTTGGCATGACTTCCATCAGTATGTTGCAGGATGTGTATACCCAAAACCACAAGGGACTAAAAGACTTTTATGGGGCGATCGATGCGGGTGAATTACCGATCGAAAAAGGCGTTAGACTCAATCAGGACGATATGATTCGGCGCACAGTAATCATGGAATTAATGTGTCAATTCCAACTGTCGGTGCAAGATTTGGAACAAAAATACCATCTCGGCTTCGATCTCGACTTCAATGACTATTTTGCTCATGTTTTGCCACAACTTGATGCCTTAGAAACCGATGGATTAATTAAACGTTGGGGCGATGGCATTGAAGTAACGGCGATCGGGCGCTTGCTAATTCGCAATATTGCATCCGTGTTTGATAGCTATCTCATCCCCCACTCAAGCAAACGGTTTTCCAAGTCCCTATGAATCATCGTCAATCGATTTTAGATTTTAGATTTTAGATTTTCGATTGACTTGCGCGAGATAAATGCTCTTTCTTGAGGATTTGAGATTTGAGATTTGGGATTGATTCCACGGATAAATCACGTGGCGGGTACCACCTTGGAAATTCGCTTGTCAGACTTGTCAACTCAGATTTGTTAAAGTAGTCAGGAATGGATAAATACTTTCATAACCGAGTTGTTGCTTAAATTCTAACCAATTCAAAAAGGAAAAATCAATGTTCTGTGAACAATGCGAACAAACAGCAAGCGGACAAGGATGCCATCAGTTTGGTGCTTGTGGGAAAAGTCCCCAGGTGAATGCTATCCAAGATCTGCTGATTTATTATCTGCGCGGGTTGGCTCCGATTGCCCTGAAAGCAAAGGAGTTAGGCATTGATACTCATGCAGTGGATGTCTTCACCTGCGAAACGATCTTTGCCACGATGACGAATGTCAACTTTTCCGAAAAGCGGTTTGTTGAGTATCTCCAGGAAGCGATCGCCCATCGCGCCAACCTCAAGGCTCAAGTACAGCAAGCAACAGACAATCCACCTACTTGGTCGGAAATTTCCAACTGGGAACCCAACTTTGACGACAGCCTGGTTGAGCAGGGTGAGCAGATTTCCCTCCAGTTCCTCAGTCAGTCTGCCTCGAATGTGGATATTTTCTCACTCAAACTCACAGTGCTATATGGGGTTAAGGGTCTTGCCTCCTACACCTTCCACGCCTACGAAGTGGGACAGGAAGACGAGCGGGTGTATCGTTTCATTTATGAGGCACTTGTCGCCCTCGATAACCAGACCTTGGGCTTGCAGGAGTGGGTGAATCTTGCTCTTGAGGTGGGAGCCATCAATCTGCGCTCTATGGAACTCTTGGATGCCGGACATACAGGTAGCTATGGGCACCCAATTCCCACGCCTGTTCCCCTCAATCCACGGCAAGGGAAGGCGATTCTGGTTTCAGGACATGACATCAAACAACTCGAAGGCTTACTCAAGCAAACAGCAGACACTGGAATTACTGTTTACACCCACGGCGAACTTCTACCAGCCCACGGCTATCCCAAACTAAAACAGCAGTACCCCCATCTCTACGGTCACTACGGCACTGCTTGGCAGAACCAAACCAAGGATTTTGGCAAGTTCCCCGGTGCGATCGTGATTACGACCAACTGCTTAATGCCAACCCATTCCTATTATGAAAATAAACTCTTTAGCGTTGGCCCCGTCGGCTATCCGGGTCTGATTAACTTGAGTGCGATCGACAATGGCACACCCGATTTTACTCCCGTTATTGAGAAAGCACTGGCACTTCCCGGCTTCACTGAAGATGCACCCGCCAGGGAAGTCACAGTTGGTTTTGCCCACAATACAGTCCTAGGGGTGGCAGATAAAATCATTGAGGCTGTGAAACAGCGTAAAATCCGCCATTTCTTCCTGGTGGGGGGCTGTGATGGAGCCAAACCCGATCGCAACTACTACACCGAGTTCGTAGAAAAAGTGCCTGATGATTGTGTGGTGCTAACCCTAGCTTGCGGTAAGTTTCGCTTCTTCGATCGACAAATGGGTGACATTGACGGACTACCCCGCCTGATGGATGTTGGTCAGTGCAACGATGCCTACTCCGCGATTCAGATTGCTGTAGCCCTAGCCAATGCCTTTGAGGTAGGTGTCAACGATATACCCCTTTCCATGATTCTGTCGTGGTATGAACAAAAGGCAGTAGCCGTCTTGCTAACTCTCTTGCATTTGGGGATTAAAAACATTCGTCTAGGGCCGACATTACCGGCGTTTATTTCTCCCAATGTATTCAAGCTTCTGTCGGAGAAATATAACTTACAGGCCATTACCACCCCTGATGCCGATCTAGCAGCTTGCTTGAGCTGAGTGGGACTTACTTACGCACGCGGGGTCAAAAACCCGGTTTCTGCGTCAATATCTCTGGGAGATATCAAGGATTTTTTCTCGTAAACCGCGTTTTTTGAGTAAGTCCTAATTCAATTAGTGTTCAATCAGACGCGCGCATTTATTTGACTGGTAACTGTGATTGCTTTTTCTAATGTTTATTCCCAATTTTTTTGTGTTGTGAGGTAATTGATGACCGCTAAACTGTTGCCAACAAATCCGACTCGATATCCACTGGATTGGACTGCGGTATTCTTTTTCACCACAATTCATGCTCTCGCACTTTTAGCACCCTGGTTCTTCTCCTGGTCTGCCTTGGGTATGACTCTCTTTTTGCACTGGTTATTTGGCAGTATTGGCATTTGTTTGGGCTATCACCGCCTATTGAGCCATCGCAGTTTTCAGGTTCCTAAAGGGCTGGAATATGCGATCGCCCTGATCGGTACTTTTGCTCTACAAGGAGGGCCAATTTTCTGGGTGGCGGGTCATCGGCTACACCACGCCTATACCGAGGATATCGATAAAGATCCTTACTCAGCCCGGCGGGGGTTCTGGTGGAGCCATATGTTGTGGATTTTCTATCCCCATTCAGAATTCTTCGATTATGAACAGTACCAGCGGTTTGCCCCCGATCTGACACGCGATCGATTTTATTGCTGGCTGAATCGAAACTTTTTGCTGCTGCAAATCCCCTTGGGGCTACTGCTGTATGCACTGGGGGGATGGTCATTTGTGATCTGGGGTATGTTTGTCCGATCTGTTTTACTCTGGCATAGCACCTGGTTTATTAACTCGGTCACTCACCTGTGGGGATACCGTACTTTTGAGACAAACGACAACTCCCGCAATCTTTGGTGGGCGGCTATTCTCACCTATGGCGAAGGTTGGCACAATAACCACCACGCCCATCCTAACGTTGCAAAAGCAGGCTGGCGCTGGTGGGAGTACGATCCGACTTGGTGGGCAATTTGGCTGTTAAAGAAATTGGGTCTCGCCCGAAAAGTGGTGATGCCACCGGCTCAAAATGGTACAGCTTCATAAAATTGGAGATCGACCTAAAGCCATGTCTACTGTCACTAAACCCTTCACTTCTGTTTACGGCCCAGTGCAATCCTGGCGCTTTGGACGATCGCTAGGAATTGATCCGATCGGGCCAGATTCTACTTGCTCATTTAACTGTGTGTATTGCCAGTTAGGTGAGATTGAGCACCAGAGTTGCAACCGCCAGATTTTTGTCCCGACTCAGAAAATTCAACAGGATCTGCAATCCTTCCCTGTCGGCGATGTGAACACGATCACCCTCAGCGGTAGCGGTGAGCCAACTCTGGCGTTGAATTTAGGCGAAATCCTGGTTATGGCGAAGCAAATGACCGGGAAGCCCGTTGGCGTATTAACCAACGGCAGTTTGCTGGGCGATCGCGCGGTGTGTGACGAACTGGCGATCGCCGATTGGGTAGCTGTCAAAGTTGATGCCATTGCTGCTGAATCATTCTGTCGCATCAATCGCCCCATGCCAACCATCAACCTCCAGGAAATTTGGGCCGGTTTACTTCAATTTCGCCAACTCTATTCAGGACACCTGGCAATTCAGACGATGCTACTCACCGAGTGGAACGAACAGGATCGGGCAGAGTACATCCGGCGGATGCAAGCATTACTGCCAGACGAAATCCAACTCAACACGCCGACGCGACTTTGCCCCCTAACGCATCAGCTAGAAGCACGAGGGAATGATCCGCCCAATGGCTGTTTATATCCGACAAGGCAACTCAAGCAAGTCCATCCTGAAGTGCTAAAGGTTTTTGGCGATCGCATTGAACGCGCTATAGGAATTCCAGTGCGTTACCCATTATTAAAACCAGAGGCACAGAAGCAATGAAACCTCAGAAAACAAACCCATATTTTCAGCTTTTAGACATTCCCCCAGGCTATCTCAACATCATGGGATATGTAGACGAGTCGGAAGTGAATGGGCCCGGTTGTCGAGCCGTGATCTGGGTGCAAGGATGCCTGCGGGAGTGTCCAGGTTGCTTTAATCCGGCTTCATGGTCTTTTGAGCTCAATCAACTAATCAGCGTTGATACCCTTGCCCAGCAGATTCTCAGTCACCCTCGCAACCAGGGTGTCACCTTTTCCGGCGGAGAACCCTTCTGGCAAGCTCCAGCTTTGGCAGATTTGGCACGCCAAGTCAAAGCAGCAGGGTTAAATGTCATGTCGTTTACTGGCTTTACGTTAGAACAATTGCGATCGCAACAGGGGCCCGCCGGTGTTGAGGAGTTGCTGGAACAACTCGATATTTTAATCGATGGTGCTTATGTGCAGTCTTTAGCAGTCCACTCACCCGATTCTCTCGTTTCTTCCAGCAACCAGCGCGTACATCTTTTCAATCCTGCTTTTCAGGATCAACTCACTTGGGCGAGCGATCAGATGGAGATTCATATTCTCAAAGATGGCAGTCGGATTTTCACAGGCTACCGGGGTCAACTGAATCTGGCTGAGTCGGAGTTATGAACCCGATCGCATTAAGCATCGACCATCCAAGCAATACACTTTTGCATTTGATTGCTCATTGTTTGTCGATCGGCATAATACCTGCGGCCGTGTCCCGGCAACACCCATTCAAACGAGTAATTAGCCAAATTCTGCATAGATTTGATTTGTTCTGGCCAAGAATACCAACAGACTTCGCGAAAGCCAACTAGCTGCTGCAAACTTTCCGACCAAGCAAGATGATCACCGGTGAACAAAAACTTGTTATTGTAAAGCAAAACTGTGTGACCTTTCGTGTGACCTGGCACAGATATAATCAACACATCATCGGCTAATTGATACGGTTCGCTGCCCGACAATTGAATTTCTACACTGCGAGTACCCGCGTTAATTTCGTCCGAATGAAGGATGCGATCGCACGCAAAATGATCGCGGTATTGTTGATGATCTGCCACATCGTCGCGGTGAGTCAAGTACATATAGCGAATGCCGCCCATTGCTTCTATGTTTTTGACTAGCGGCGGCACAAAACGGGGAGAATCAACTAAAATATTGCCATCGGGACGGACAATTAAATAGCTAGCTGCAGCGTAGGATTTCTCTGAATGATAGCCGCAGTGGTAGACATTTTCTGCTACAAGTGCGGGTAAAAGTTGCTGGGCTTGTTTGATGCTTTTGGGTTTTTCTACAGTGCCGATCGAACTTGTGGGACAAGACAAAAGAGCCGCGAGCGATCGGATTTCTTCAGTTTCATTAGTTGGCTGGTGGTAAACCGCAGACTGTTCTCCCGCTTGACCAAATACTTCAGGTGCCATCCACCGACAAGTATCACAGTCAATGCAGGTACTGTCTACATAAAAGTTACCGTTAATATTTTCAGTACGCCTCCGATTAATGTTAGCCATTTTTGTACCTCTTAATAACCCATATAAATTATGGTAACTTACTATAACGAGTACCCCCGACATCCCGCCGGAGGTTGAAACCCTTCTTACAGACCAATCCGGTTAAAACTCACCTCTTGCACCATTCTCAAGAAAGGGCAAGATGCCCGTTCCACAAGAGATTAATTTTCTTGTGGAACAGGCATCTTGCCTGTTCCTAAAAGGATTATTGACAATGGTGTAATATCTAAGTTGCAATCAACAATTCTACTGCTGCTGATCCGCTGGAAAAGCACCTGCTTTCACCGCCACAGTAACAGGTTGTCCGCCGCGGCTCAATTCAAGCTGCAGATCGCTGCCCACGGTACTTTTCTCCACAATTTGCTGTACGCTGCCAGCATCAGTTACTTCTGTACCGTTGATTTTCTTGATCACATCGGCAAGGCGAACTCCAGCTTGTGCCGCCGGAGAATTTTTTGCTACTCCCAAAACTAACACACCTTTATCTTCAGTCAGCCTCAATTTGGTGTTGGGATTTTGATTAAATTCTTTCTTGATTTCCGGAGTAATGCTCAACATCCGAACCCCGAGATAAGGATGTTCGGCTTTTCCTGCTGTTACTAATTGATTGGCAATTTGTTGTGCTCGATCGATCGGAATAGCAAAACCCAATCCTTGAGCGCCTTGAATAATCGCCGTATTCATGCCGATAACTTGACCGCGCTGGTTCAGCAGCGGCCCGCCAGAATTGCCGGGATTGATCGCAGCGTCGGTTTGAATAAAGCTGACGCGCTTGTCAGGAACGCCGACATCGGCGCTAGAACGGCCTGTAGCGCTAATAATGCCCACAGTCACAGTATTGTCCAAACCGAGGGGATTGCCGATCGCGATCGCCCATTCTCCCGGCTGTAATTCTTCAGATTTGCCCAAACTCACCACAGGCAAATTGTTAGCTTCTATTTTAACAACAGCCACATCAGTAACTGTATCTACGCCTAAAACTTTGCCGACAAATTCGCGGCCATCCTTCAGTTTTACCGTCACCGTATCCGCCCCATTAACCACGTGAGCGTTAGTCAAAATGCGGCCATCAGAACCAAAAACAAAACCCGAGCCGGAACCCCGTTCTACCCGATTTCCCGGTTGAATGGGAGATTCTGAACCGAAAAAGCGGCGGAATTGCTCGGGTATCTCATCTGGAACTTGGTTCGTCACCGTGCGAGACGAATTGATCCGCACCACTGCCGGGCCGACTTCCTGAACAACTTTAGTGACAAAATTAGAGTCTTGAGAGGGTAATATATTCGCAGGCAACGCTGAGATTGGCGCTGTACTTGAAGGTTCAGCTTGAATGGCGTTAGAACTTCCAGGAACTTGAGAAGTTAGGGCGTTGCACCCAACAGTTGCGGTGGAGCCGAGTAAAATAAGGGATAAAAAAGCCAGTTTTTTCGGTAAAGCAAAACGGCGAGAAGTCACAGTGGTAGCAGGCATATTTTTGGTTGACATAGTATTGATTTGATGGCAGTTAGAGCGAGAGTTATAATTATGGTTTTGCATTTTTAGCACCTACTGTAATTAAGTTAGAAGTAAAGGAGCTTTAATTTTAATTCAAGCATTTGTGATGTCTGTTTGAATGGTGGGGTTTACCCTACCAGGTGGGGTATAAACCGGACAGTCGTAAGCAAAGTGTTGATTCCAGCTTTTGAGTGCGATCGAACAGGGTCTGCACTGGCGAAGTGCTGTCTGAGTGCGATAATACAAACTACGGTAGCCAGCTCGCATATTCCGCATTTCCCGCGAACTTTTCACAGGATTGATATCCGAAGTCAACAACAATCCTGGACTCAAAAAAACCCAGGTTTCTACGCAAAATATTCGTTGTGAGCGATCGACTTTAACGTAGAAACTGGATTTTTGACCCGGCCTGCATCCAGGAATGGTAGCAGCTAAAGCACCCGAAAGCCTCACCCAAAAGCAGGAAGTAAAAAACCTCTAAAGCCGCAAGCTAAAGTACCAACTAAACCTCAGTCAAAATTGCTTGCAAAAACTCTCTTCAAATCTAAAATTGGAACCTATGGAGGAACTTTATTGCTCCATAGGTTCAATGGAACTAACCGAATCGATTTCCCTCGACTTGTTCCTCGAACTTTCCAAAACATCAACAGTATTCTTAATAAAACCAGCCATCGGCACAGCAACTAACAAACCTGCTACTCCTGCCACCTTAACCCCCACCAGCAGTGCCACTAAAATCCACACAGGATTGAGACCGATAAAACCGCCTAATAACCGAGGAGCAACCCCGCTTTCAATTATTTGCTCAATTACTGTAGCGACAGCTAAAACTGTGACGCCCAGCCAAAAGTTGTTTAATGTGATCAGCAAACTGACAATGCAAATACTGAAAGGTGCACCGAAGGGAATCATAGTCATGACACCCACACCCAAACCGAACAGAAGTCCGAAGGGAACTCGCATAATTAAAAAAGCAACAGTGATAGACAGTCCCATTAAACCCGCCAAAGTTGCTTGCCCGACGAAGTAGTTGTGGAAGCTTCGCGCCAGCAACTCTCGCAATTGAAGGCTCAGCTTGGAAGGAAACCATTTAAACAATCCTTCCCATACGCGATCGCCGTGCAAGAGCAAGTAGAATGTCACGACTATTGTGAGGAGGAAATTCAACAGACTGTCTGCAGCACCCAAACCAAATCTGAGAATTTCGCCAGTGAGAGACTGCAATTGAAATGAGAGTCGATCGCTCAATTGGGTTGTCAAACCGCTAACATCAATGCGGAGATTGCGATTTTCCGCCCAATTGTGGAATGCTTCAATCTGTTCGGTGCCAGAAACTATCCAAGTCGGCAGTCGGGTGGCGAGTTCAGTGATTTGGTTGAGCAGAATCGGGGCCAGAGTGATACCTAAAACCACCAATAGCAGTAAAGTCAAAAACAATACCGACAAAACTGCTCGATCGCGCTTCAAGCCGTATCTGTGCAGAAAGCGCACTGGATAATCTAGCAAAAAAGACAGCACTGTAGCGACTACCAAAACTGTAATCAGGGCGCGAAAATATTCAAAGACTAGGAGGGCTAACCAGCAGTTGAGTACCGCTAGGGGAAATACCAGTCCGTAAGTCCACCACTGCGGCAGTTGAGTGAAACGTCTCATCTAAGTTAACCGAGTTAAAATTTGAGATGCAAGATGCGAGATGGACACTGCTATTTGCCGTTCTCCGTTAACCATTTTATAGTGCATTTATTTATACCCGACTGCTGAAAATTCCCAGTTGCTCGACCCGCAGCGGAAATTGGGTTGCTGGCAGGCACTGCCTGCCACAACCATGTTATATCGTTTCCGCTGATATGGATATATCACCTGCGAAAAAAATATTTTTTGCTGTTGGCAAGGCAGCAGTTGGCAGGGCGCGATTCAACCTTTTTCCCCGTGCCGTTCAATAGCTAATTGGATTAAACGGTCTACTAATTCCGGAAAAGAAATGCCGTCGGCTGCCCACATTTGCGGATACATACTGGTAGCTGTAAAGCCGGGAAAAGTGTTAATTTCGTTAATCAAAACTTCTCCGGTTGATTCAATGTAGAAAAAGTCTACTCGCGCTAAACCTGCTGCGTCTATAGCCAAAAATGCTTGCACTGCCATTTCTTGGATTTGCGAGACGATCGCACCGCTGACTTTTGCCGGGATTGAACAGTCGGCTTGTCCCTGGGTATATTTTGTTTCGTAGTCGTAGAAATCGCTTTGAAAAGTGATTTCTCCCACCGTTGAAGCTTTGGGATTATCGTTACCTAAAACTGCACATTCTAATTCTCTAGCAACCACACCCGCTTCGACAATTATCCGCCTATCGTAGCTGGCGGCGCTGTCGAGTGCTGCTTCTAACTCAGCGCGCGATCGAGCTTTAGAAATTCCCACAGACGATCCCAAATTCGCAGGTTTGACAAAGCAAGGATAGCCCAAATCTGCTTCAATTTTGTCACAGAGTTTGGGGAAAACGCAAGGGTTAGACCAGATTTCGGAACGGTTGACAGCGATGTATTTTACCTGTGGCAAACCAGCTTGAGCAAAAGCCATTTTCATCGCAATTTTATCCATTCCCAGCGCCGAACCTAAAACGCCGGAACCGACAAAAGGAACTTGCAATAATTTCAGCAATCCTTGCACCGTACCATCTTCACCGTTTGGCCCGTGCAAAACAGGGAACCAAACGTCTACAGCATTAAAATTAGGAAACTGTCCAGCGGGAGAGTCGTTTTGTGCTGTTTGTTCTTCTATTTCCAGAGGTTTTCCGGTGGCTAAGACTTCTTGAGGTAATGTTCCCGACAGCCAGCGGCCGTTTTTTTGGATGTAAAAGGGCAGAACTTCGTATTTAGAGGCATTTTCGTCAGCAGCGAGGGCACGGGCGATCGCCCGCGCCGAACTAATTGAGACTTCGTGTTCGCCCGATCGCCCCCCGAACAATAGCCCGATCCGCATCGTTGTCATTTTTCACTACTCCTAGGACTTTTCGACAAATATACACGCAGAGAGCGCAACTAAGGCACATACGAACCGCTTTAAGACTACTTATCTCCTCCCTTCCACTCTTCCTCTGTGTCTTCTGCGCTCTCTGCAGTAAAAAAAATTACATCTTCTTAGAAAAGTTCACCAGTAAGCCGTCCCCTATCTCATTCCGGTGCTATTTAAAGCATTTCCCCCGTCAAACTAAAAGCGCGAATATCTGTAATTTTAACCCGCACAATTTTACCCGCCAATTCTGCAATATCGCCCTTAAAAAATGTGAGACGATTGCCGCGAGTGCGCCCCATCACCTGAGTTGGATCTTTGAGATTCTGGACTTCCACCAAAACCTCTTCAGTGCGTCCGAAATAGCGCTGCGATCGTTCCATCGCCGTTGTTGTGACTACATGATTGATTCGTTGCAGGCGATCGGCTTTCACATCCTCACTCAACTGATTTTCCCACAAAGCCGCCGGCGTCCCAGGGCGAGGCGAATAAGCCGCAGTATTCACCAAATCGAAACCAACATCTTCGATCAACTTCAAAGTCTTCTCAAACTGCGCTTCCGTCTCCCCAGGAAAACCGACAATCGCATCCGCCGTAATCGAAGCATCCGGCATATAACGGCGAATTGTATCAATGATCCGGCAGTATTTTTCCTGAGTATAACCACGCGACATCGCCTTCAAAATATCATTATCTCCCGACTGAAAAGGAATGTGAAAATGTTCGCAAACCTGGGGTAACTCCGCACAAGCCTTAATCAATCTTTCCGTAAAATAGCGCGGGTGGCTAGTAGCAAATCTGAGGCGATCGACCCCCGGCACATCCTGCACAAAATAAAGCAAATCCGTCAAAGTATGCTGGTTGCTGCCGTCCGGTTTTGTTCCCGGTAAATCGCGTCCGTAAGCATCAATATTCTGCCCCAACAAAGTTACTTCCTTGTAACCTTGACGGCCCAAATCTTCCATCTCAGCGCGAATTGCCTCCGGCATTCGCGACTGTTCAACCCCCCGAACATTCGGCACAACACAATAAGTGCAGCGTTCATTGCAGCCGTAAATTACATTCACCCAAGCAGTCACCTTGCTGTCGCGGCGCGGCTTAGTAATATCCTCCATAATTTCAACAGCTTCAGTCGCCACCACTTGATTGCCCTCAAAAACTTGTTCCAGCAAATCTTCAAGTCGGTTAGCGTGTTGTGGCCCCATTACTAAGTCTAATTCCGGTACTCTCCGCAGCAGCGCTTCACCTTCCTGCTGCGCCACGCATCCAGCTACAATTAAAGTTAAACCCGGTTCTTGGCGCTTGCGATGAGCTTGCCTTCCGAGGTTAGAATAAACTCTTTGTTCGGCATTGTCGCGAATCGTGCAAGTATTGTAGAGAATCAAGCTAGCTTCGTTCGGGTCTTCCGAGAACTCAAAGCCCATATTTTCCAGAATGCCGGCCATCCGTTCCGAGTCGGCTTTATTCATCTGGCATCCGAAAGTAGTGATGTGATAGCGGCGGGGTTTAACGGTCATGGCGAATTGCAGGCAAATAAAAAATATAGGTTTTCAACCTTAACACTTTATTATAACACTTCTGTGTTAAACGACATACGTCTGGTAATTGGGGATTTTAATAATTATAGTGTGTGCAATGCGCCCTTTATCGCTACAAATAGTTTTAGAGACCGACAAAATCTGCGAATTCGGGTATCTGGCTATTCTGTTTTTTTAGTGAGATAAAAACTGTAAAATTGTTTTGGCAATACCTTGTGCAGCCAAATAAGGAACCCCATTGCCAACAGTTTTAAACATATTAGTCAACGTCATCTTTGCCGGCAGTGCAAAATCTTTGGGCAGTGACTGAATAGCCAGTGTTTCTGCAACAGAAAGTCGGCGAAGTTTGTAAGGGTGCAAGTGAACTTCGTTATTGCCGTAACAAGCTGTGGGCGAATAACGCCATCGGTGTAATCGCTTGAAAGATTTTTTTGAATCATCTCCTTCATCAACGGAAGCAAATCGCTTAATGCCAGCTTTTGGTTGAAAATAATGTTGGGCATTGGGATGGTTGAGAACGTCATTTTTTTGGAACCAAAATTCTACCGTTAAATTTTGGGGCAGGTCATCAGGACAAGGCAAGAAGTTATCGGCTGCAAAGGCATTTCTCTCAGGCCAAGGATGAGAAAAAACTTCTGATTTGGGATATAATATCTGACTTTCCCAAGGAAATAAACTTTCGGATAACATTTGGCTTTTTTCTTCTAGGGAAATGCCCAGATTTTTGACAAGGTTTTTTCTAATCCCAATCAAAATAATTCTCTCCCTATCTTGCGGGACACCGTATTCTATCGCATTAATTAAACGTTCGGCAAAAACGTATCCCAAATCAGCCAACTGATTTTTGAGTGCGTCGTAAAAAGCTTTATGTTTTTTGGTCCTCCACAAACCTTTGACATTTTCAAATAAAAAGAAATCTGGCTGCTGCTGACAAATCAATTCAATGTATGAAGCTGAAAGTTGACCTTTATCTCCTTCCCCACCCCGATTTTTGCCACCAATAGAAAAGTCAGGACAAGGCGGCCCCGCGATAAATCCCACAATATCGTGATGCTTGCGGGCATCCTGCATTAATTCCCGCAGCCGAAAAGCTGGTTCTCCCCCTACAAGTCGAGTTACATCTGCTTCCTCTCCTTCGCAATATCCGTATTCTGGTAGTGGCAAATTCATGCACTGCCGAGAATAGCGGTATGCTTGCATGAAAGGTGGGAAAATTTCATTGACATACGCTACATTAAAGCCGATCGACTCAAAGCCCAAATCAAGGAAGCCTGAACCTGAAAAAAAAGAGAAAATACAGGGGATGGGGAATTGGGAATGGGGCATGGGGAATTGGGAATGGGGCATGGGGAATGGGGCATGGGAAATTGGGAATTGGGAATTGGTAGAATCGCCGGAGCGGGTTTATGAGATTATTGGTTTGAGGCGATTCTTGTTGGTAAAACCCGCCGCTACAGGTATTATTACAACCATTGCCCGCCTCGGAAACGCCAGTGGGGAAACAAAATCCGCATCAGTGTTTGGGATGCCAGATAAATAGCTAGCCATACTAAACTATAATGCAAAGCAAAAGCTCCCAAGTCAAAATTTTGTGCAGGTATCCCCGGCAAACCGATAATGTTGATTAAAAATAACACAAACAGTGCTTCCCAAATTCCAGCGAGTAATTGAAACGCGCCGGGCCAATCTCGATCCCAGCGGAACTGCTGGATGTAGATATATAAAGCATCCCAGCCGATGCCCAAAATCGCTACATACCCTAAAATCCAGAAAAAGATTGAGCCTGATTGGGCGGTAATTAAACCCAGAAAAAAGGGCAGCGTTACTAAAACGCCTACGGTTGCAAATAGCAATAACCGAGTTTGCCAGCGACCGAATAAAGTGGGAGTCATGCGATTTTAGATTTTAGATTTTAGATTTTAGATTACATGGTCAAATTGTTCGATTTTGAATTGATATTTTAGATTTTAGACTGAAAGCAAAGCTTGTTTAAGTCTATTAAATCCCCTACATTGCTGGTTGCCTAACTTCCTCCTTAAAATTAGCCGGGAGATTTATTTAACATCCACTTCCACCACTGCACAAACGATCGCCAAACGCTCAATTTCCGCACACCAGCCGCTCGGTTGGCGGCCAGACTTTCAACCGATCGCAAGGCGGCGTATTGCAAGCCCAGAAAACTGTCTACGGGCGCGTAAGGCCCTCCCAAAGTAATCGCGCCGGCTGCGTATACCCGGCCTTCTCCGTTGCTAGCAGAAGAATTCCGCAATTCGGGCACTTCAAAATCGTTGTTAACACTCAGCCTGCCCAAACCGTTGAGGGGAAGATTATATTGATCTACCAAATCGTTTAACAAGGGACTGGTTTTTACCTTAGCGTCCAAACCCGTAGCATCAATAATAAAATCAGCTTCTAACTTAATTTGCCCTTTAAGTTCCTTCTCCTGAATGTACGTCACCGTGCGGTTTTGACTGTCGCGCTCGACTCGCTCGACTTCACCGAAGGTAATTTGATACCATCCTTGACTTAAACCTTCTTTGACAATCCGCCGCCAGTCGCTGCGCTGGGCTGTGGTAGTTCCGCCCCAGTCGGTGAGCAACTGCGGCCGCAATTCCGGGGCGGCTTGTTCCAAAAGTACGCGGAGTTCCCCGCCCCAGCAAGCTTTCGGCCAGTTGAAAGGTTGAAATTCGTAGTGATTTTCGACGCTGCGCTCAGCGAGTTTAAATTTGTTACCTTGAGGTTTGGGCGATCGCATCAAATGCAATACTTGAATGTTGCCGTTCCGCTGTCGCGCTTCGTAAATTCGCTGCACAACGCGCGAAGCCACAATTCCCCGGCCTCTAATTAACACGCTGCCGCCGCTGGCCTCCAATTTTTCGTAAACGCCGTCGTGCTTTTCGTAAGCGTTGATAACCGACTCAAAATCCTGGGTTTTTTCGCGATAAGCCTGCAAGTCTGGCAGAAATTGAATGGCGGGATAGCCGGTGGCTAAGTGTACGTATTTGGCGATTAAAAAAGCGTGGTCGCGGTGATCCGCATTCGATCGAGAATAAGCGATCGCGTACCTGCCGTCATCTGTTTTGCGAATTCCCCGCACTCTACCGTAGCGAAACATCTGATTCCACCCAATTCGATCGACTTCCCTGTCAATAGAATCAAACACATTCACCGCGCGAGGCGTATAAGTTTCGGCAAAAGTCGGTTCAGCAAACACCTGCCACATCAACTTCAACGACATCCCTAAACGCCCTTTAAGCAATTCCTGCCAAGCTTCCCGCAAAGCATAGGGAGGCCACCCCCAAATGTTGTCTGGACAAGAGTCAGAATTCGATCGTAGGCGTTCCCGCAGCGGAATTTGAGAATTCAGGCACAGACGCAGATAGCGGGCGTAAGGCTGGTTTTCCATGCCCAAAACTGCAATTCGATCGATTTTTACGCCGCAAATTCTGAGCAAATCCACCCAAATAAAGCTGCCCAAACCGCCGCCAATGGCCGCCCAATCAACTTCTGCCACAGGGAGTCCCATAGATTCGAGCGATCGCATTGACACTTGAGAAGCGTGCAAAAATGCGATCGGCGGAAATTCTCCCCTACTAGCTGTTTGAGGAAGCTGCAACATTATTTGCTGGCCCAATGCCGGGTCTGGCCCATTGGTCTGCGGATTAAAGAAAATGTGAGAATTGACAGACGGCGTTTCTGGGGAATTAACAGCAAAAGAAATGCCGATCGCGTAGGGCCCAACTTGCAGCATATCCCCGTTTGCCAGCACGCAACGGGTTTGGCGAATGCCGTTAACAAAAGTACCGTTGCGGCTACCCGTGTCAGTAAGTAAAATACTGTTACCTTCGCTGCCAATCACTGCATGAAAGCGAGAAACTTGACTGCTGCTGAGGGCAATTCGAGAAACTCGTTTCCCGTTGATAGTGGCGGGCATAGCTTCAAAAATTCGTCCCAAAGCGATGGGTAAGTCGAGTATGGGGGATCGACAATCCCCCGTAGCTGTATCTGTCCAAGTCAGTCGCAGGCGCAAGGGTTGAGAATTCATGATTATTTTTTAAACATCAGCCGTCGGCTTTGAGCTTTCTGCAAAAAAAGATTTTTGAAGTTGAGAGTGTTTAGCGGATACCGTGATTTTCCCTTTTTCTTAAATCTTGCACCATTGTCAATTAGCCTTTTATGAACAGGCTTTCCGGCCTGTTCCACAAGAAAATTCACTCTTTGTGGAACGGGCATCTTGCCCGTTGTTGAGAATGGTGCAACATCTCTGTTTTTCCAACTTTCACGGAGAGATAACCACACTCGCCGCCGCCGCCAAAGAAGTACCGCACCACGGACACCCCGCATTCAACTGTGCGTAAGGCGAAATTCGGCTGCACTTGGGACACTGCAAACCATATTTTGAAGACCCCGTCGGCTGAAAGTTACCAGGTGCGGGAGGCCCCAGCAAAACTGTCTGGGGCGCGGCTACCTGCACCTCCGTGACATTCACCACCTCGATTTGCACTTGGCCTAAATGGATGTGACTTCCCGATTTCAATTTTGCTTCGCCTTGGGCGAGAATTTTTCCATCTACCAGGGGCGGATTGCTTTCGCGCAAATTCCGCACTGCATACTCCTGCAATTCCTGATTAAAAAATATTTCAACGTGCAGCCCCGATACGCTGGGATGCGAAAATACTATATCGCACTTCGCCGGATCGCGCCCTAGCCTCACGGTTCCCGGATTTTTGCTCGGCTGTCCGTTTTCAATTGTCTGAGTTTGACGCACCCCAGCTTCTGTCCATGCTAAAGTGAGCTGGTTTGTCATGATTGTATCGGTTGGCTCAAAAATATAAAAAAATATT
Source organism: Microcoleus sp. S36b_A4 (assembly GCF_036700645.1). Classification (NCBI taxonomy): domain Bacteria; kingdom Bacillati; phylum Cyanobacteriota; class Cyanophyceae; order Oscillatoriales; family Microcoleaceae; genus Microcoleus; species Microcoleus sp. S36b_A4. Next base: position 38,617 of record NZ_JAUBPI010000027.1, read on the forward strand.
AACTGATTTATTTTGAGGACGGAATTTCTCAACAAAAAACTTAATCAGAATTATTGACACAGACTCGATCGCACTTCTAAAAATATTATGTGCACCTATACAAAAAAGCCCTGACTTCGGGGCTTTTAGTGCTCCTATTGGCTTTTTTTGAGAGACTTAATGGCGCTTATCAGCTTTTGTTGCCAGCAAAATTATTGACCGCAGTGCAGCTTCGTTAAAAAATTGCTGTTCAAGATTTGCCAGCGATTGCTAAAAACTAATTCCTGGGGGGTTTTCACCTTTGCGAAGCTTTGGTGCGCTAGTAACAATTTTTGGATGTGGGGCGATCGAACTACCTCGGTAACTTCGATCGCCCCACATCCTCAAACGTTTACTGTCCTAGTGCTATCTCTCACGCTGCAACTGTGCAATCTTTCATTACAAGGCCAGCCTTGAGAGACTTAAGCTTCGCTCTTGCGGCTTTTCCGACCGCCTTCGCGACCAATTTGAGCCATATGTTCACGATTTCTGCTGACAGCTTCGCCACCTTTTTGACCAGCTTGTCTGGCTTCTTCAGAGGTGAATTCGTGTGCAGTTCCTTTCTCGTGTGCAGCTTTTCCGCCTTTGCTAGCAATTGCGCGCTGTTTTTCTGCATCCATAGAAGCGAATCCGCGTTTGCTTTTCTCAGCCATGACTGTCTCCTTGTTTTTTTCTGATTTTTTAGCTCGATCGCGCCTTCGCCTCCCACTGTCGTGGTTACTCCCAGTCAGTGGTGAGATATCCGACGGTAAATTATGAAACCTCATCAGACGAATCTAAGCTTTTGGTTTAACTCGCAGAATGAATATTTCATAACTTACAAATGTGAACTAAAAATAGTTCACGCCCGGGCACTATAGTTAGAGCCGCCAATTTTTTAAGCTGGTTACTGTCTTTCAATCATTCTATAAACCCCCCAACTTTTATACCTCTTTCTCAGGTATAGTCATTCTTTAGTTCGCTGGAAGGATGGAACCGAAAGCTGATTGGCAGTAGACTCAGAGGATTTTTCGACTTAACCGCGCCCCCTCAAAAATTAAAAGTCCAAAGACGGATGCTTTTTTGGTCTTTTTACTTTTTTTTGAGGCATTCCGCGCTTGCCACTGATCCCTATGTTAGTTGGTCTGCCGATCGAGTTGTTTCTGGTAAGCGATATTTTGGGGCGCAGCGCAGCACGTACTCGATCGCACTTATCAAGTTTACCTTATGACCTATCGAAACATACATCGGCTTTACCCCTGTTTGCGTCCTTAGCGCTGCGCCTATCGTTGATCCCTCTAGCAGCAAGGGTTGCCAACTGCCCCGGTCGAGTCCGACTTCTGAATGTTCTCCAATAAATCGATTTTTGGCAACTCCGATCGTGGGAATCCCGGTTAACACCCCCAAATGGCAGGCAAGACCGAATCTGCGGGGATGGGCTAGTCCTTGACCGTCGCACAATATCAAGTCTGGCCTCAAACTGATATTTTCTAAAGCTTCGAGAACTGCAGGCACTTCTCGAAAAGACAGGAAACCGGGAATATAAGGAAAAGTTGTAGGACTGCGAACCACAGCTTGCTGCTGCAATTGCAAGTCTGGAAAGCTCAGAACTGTTACAGCGGCCCGCGATACGTCGTTTGCACTGTCGTAGCCGACATCTACACCCGCGACGTACCGAACTGTGTCCAGTTGATTGGCGGTAATTACCTCTGACCGAAGCTGTTCTTGAATGGCGATCGCCTCTTCAACTGTCTGCGGCCAAGGGTGTCGCTGCAACATTTTGATTTTTCTTCAACCGTTCTCATCTAAGCTTAACTTATTTTCGGGCATTTTTAAACTCTGATTTTTATCGTTTTTCGCTATAAATTCCTAACTTGCCCAAGGAGTTTTTTTTCTACTCAGGAGGGTTGAGCAAGGCGGGGGTCGGCTTATTCTACATATAAAGTCTGTACGTCGCAGAGGGAAATTCTATCTTTCGTGGCTTGCAGCAACCCGCAAAGGTTTTTGCGGCACGCACCTGCCATTTACCATTAAAATTTACCCAAAAATTAGCTGTTCAATTCGGGTTTTTTCACTCTCTAAAAAGCTTTCTTTCTCCGATCGCCATTTTATCGCTTGTCAAAGAGCGATCGAGCTATCTATCTACTTCTGCTCTATCTAAAAAAATCCACTTTGTCAAGATAATTGAAACATTTATTCATCAATAATCTCACCCAGCTATAGCAATCCTAAATCATTGGTGAATTTCTTACTCCCTCCCCGAACCCGCAGGGAGGGTTGGGGTGGGGTAAAAATTTACGACTCCTGCAAGGATTGCTATACAAGTGCCATTGTTCATCCCCGCTCATAGAGCTAAGAGGTTCCCACACCCTAGTAAATATATGACTTTTGTGAAAAAAAATCAATGAATTTATGAGTTGTTGCACCCTTAACATGAAGTTATAATCTTAGATAATATCGAATATAAAACTAACATCAAGTAATACAACATAGGTGAATCAACATATGAAAACCGTGCAAAGTGTTCAGTACAACCTAGCTCTCTACTTAGTCGGTGGCATCGTCTTCATCATCGCCGCCTTAATTTTAAGACCTTTTGCCCTCGTCGGCGCAGGAGAACGGGGCGTCATGATGCGCTTCGGGAAAGTTCAAGACGTGATTTTAGATGAAGGCATCCACCCGATTTTACCGATCGTCACTTCTGTCAAAACTATCAGCGTGCGGGTACAAAAAACAGATTTGAAAGCCGATGCAGCATCCAAAGATTTGCAAAGCATTACTACAGATTTGGCAGTCAACTGGAATGTTGACCCCGCCAAAGTTAATCAAGTTTTTCAACAAGTTGGAGACGAAGAACAAATTGTGACCAGCATTCTGAGTCCGGCAATTTCGGAAGTTCTCAAAGCAGCAACTTCTAAAAAGACCGCAGAAGAAATTATCACTAAGCGCACCGAACTCAAAACAGAAATCGACAACAGCCTCAAAAAACGTTTGGAACCTTACGGCGTCATCGTCAGAGATGTTTCGTTAATAAATTTTGGCTTTTCTCCAGAATTTAGCAAAGCCATTGAATCCAAACAAATAGCCGAACAAGAAGCTAAACAAGCAGAATTTACAGTTCAAAAAGCCACCCAAGATGCTCAAGCTGAAATTAACCGTGCTAAAGGTAAAGCTGAAGCTCAACGCTTGCAGCGGCAAACATTAACAGCCGAAATTTTGCAGCAGCAAGCAATTGAAAAATGGAACGGCCAGTTTCCGACAGTAATGGGAGGAGGCGGAACTTTGCCATTAATTAATATTGCGCCGCCGACTTCTCAAGCTGCAACTCCTGCTAATTGACACTCCTCGGCCTGAAGGCGCGAGGATTCTTGAAGAATTTCTACCTCAATTTCCCTATTTCTAGAGTTCCCAGACTCCTCACGTTTGCTCAATTGAGCGTGAGGATATCTTCTGGGCGTTTAGGCGCGAACGCCCGGTTTCGCGGAGCCCCCGCGTACCAATTTCAAAGCCCGATCACAAATAGTTTTTGCTGCACCCATATCGGCGTGTTCATGATATCCACATTCAGTGCAAATGAACTTTTCGCCATCTCGATTAGACTTGTCGATATGACCGCATTTCCGACATTCTTGGCTGGAGTATTTGGGATTAATTTTGATTACGACCTTTCCTTGCTTTGCAGCCAGATACTCGATCTTTAGAATTAATTCAGCCCAACCCGCGTCAGAGATAGAACGGTTTAAACCTTTCTTTCTTGATTGCCCATTTTTCAGGAATCTACCTGTTTTTTCGTCAGCCTTTACTCGACATCGGCGCATCATCCCGGAAATATTCAAATCTTCCAGAGCAATCGCGTCAACGTTGTGAGAAACTATTTTATTGGCAACCTTCCAATGGTAAGCTTGACGCCTGTCGCTAATTTTCTGGTGGAAAAGTCCTAGTTTTTTAGCTGCTTTCTTGCGGTTTTTGCTACCGTTGGCTTTTCGGCTAACTCGTCTCTGTCTAATTTTTAGAGTGCGCTTAGCTTTTTTTGTGGTTGAAAATTTGGGATTTTCAATTTGAGTTCCATCTGAAAGATGAACTAATTTTGTAAGTCCCATATCACAGCCAATTACTTTGACAACATCCTTAAGATGTTTTGTCGTGTAGTCGGGGATAGACTTATCCTCAATGCGAACGGAGACATACCAGCCATTTTGTCGCTTCCTTACCGTACACGCTTTAACGGTAAATCCGTTCGGAATTGGGCGCGAGTTGTAAAAACGCATCCAACCTAACTTTGGTAAGTAGATTTTACTGCCTTGTATTTTTACTCCCATCATGAACGTAAAGGAAGTAAAGTTACTGCGGTTTTTGAATTTAGGAAAGCCACGCCCGTCGAAAAAATTCTTATAGGCAGTGTCCAGTCGTTTGACGTTTTGCTGTAAAACTGTCGAGTCTATCCCGGCAAACCAGGGCCTAGCTGCTTTTAATTCTGGCAATGCGGTAATTTGAATGTCGCCTGGGTTGCGTCGAGGGTTTTTAACTTTACCCTCTTTGTCTGTTTTACCTATTTTCCAAGGTTCTCCAGTAGCACCATTTTTACTGACACAACTGGTCAATGGACAAGCTTCACTTTGCGTTCGGATATCGCAATAGTTGCCTTGAATGAATTGTTGACTGTATTGAGTGATTCTGTCATTAAGACACCAGTTAAAGTGACTGCGTAACATATCCACCCAATTGGACATTTTTGAGTCTTGTGTTTGATTGGGGTGCAACTTGTAGACATAGTTTGTTAACAAGTTTAACTCCTCCTTTTTTGAGGTAATATCAGTATATATCGAAATATTTTATTGACTTAATTTGTTGTATTTTTTAACCAAAGGGCTTTAAAACTTATTCTTTTGCTTGCAAAACCGTCCTATAAGGACGGGGTTTTAAACCCATCTCTCTGATAAGCTGCTGCAGATCGTGATTGCCAGGGCGCGGGGAGAAGGGGAGAGGGGGAGAGAGTCTCAGGGGGAGAAGAATAGAGGGTTTTTCACTGCGGAAGTGAAGATGTGCTTTTTTAAATGCCGAACAGCAAGGGTAGAAAATACAACTAACCACTAAGGTGAAATCTCGCTTACTAAAATGCGGAGATACAATTTACGTTGCGCGAGTCCTGAAAAACGTTAAAGTAAGAAGCAACTCGGAAATTGTAAAGGTTTGCTTGAAAGTTCGGCTGATGGGAGATCGGGAGAACCAGTCAATTTCTAATTTAGGTGAAGTGGGGAGTGCCGACGATCGCCATACTGCATCAGAAGCACTGTGGCTAAGCGATCGAGCTTTGGCAGCTACTAGCAGTGGCATTGTCATTGCTGACGCTAATGCACCAGATTGTCCCATAATTTATTGCAATCCGGCCTTTGAACGGATGACGGGTTACTGCGCCAGTGAAATCTTGGGGCGCAATTGCCGATTTTTGCAAGGCCCGGATACCGATCGAACTACCGTAGCTAAAATCCGCGAGGCCTTGCGCCAAGGTCGAGAAATCCAGACACCAATTAAAAATTACCGCAAAGACGGCACTCCTTTTTGGAGCAAATTATCGCTATCTCCCGTGCGAGACGACAACGCTAATTTGACTCACTTCGTAGGAGTTCAATCTGACTTGGCGGAACCCATATGTGAAGTGCAGCAAGCATTGCAGCAAGCTAACGACCAACTGCAAACGATTTTGGAAGCAGTTCCGGGAACAGTATCTTGGATTAGCTCGGATTTGCGCTATTTGGGGGTTAACCAGCACTTAGCCAAACTGCATGGTTTGCCGCCGTCGGCTTTTGTTGGTCAAGATATTGGTTTTCTGGGCGCTAGCTCGGATTTTAACTGTTTTGTGGTGGAGTTTTTTGCTGGCGACGCTACGGAAGCGGTTAAAGAACTCAACGTTAAGCTACAAACCGACGGGGGAGAGTCGGAGGGATACTATTTGATTGTGGCTCAAAAGTACGATCGGGGCAAAGCAGCTTGTCTGGTAGGGATAGACATTACCGAGCGCAAGCTGGCAGAAGAAGCTCTGGTGCTGACTCGCAAGGCGGTGGAAAGTTCGAGTGACGCGATCGGCATCAGCGATGCGAACGGCACTCACATCTATCAAAATCAAGCGTTTTCTCAGCTATTTGAATGGGACACCCCAGAGGAATTTAGACTAGCCGGAGGTATATCGGCGGTTTTTGCTGACCCCGCAGTCGCCAGGGAGGTACTCGACACGATCGCCCAAGGTTATTCTTGGTTTGGTGAAATTACTAACTGCACTAAAAGCGGTCAAACTTTGCAAGTTTTGCTGCGGGCCGATGCTATTAAAGACCGCACAGGGAAAATTGTCGGTCTGATTTACATGAATACCGATATTACCGACCAGAAGCGCACGGAACAAGAGCTGCGACAAAGCGAGAAGCGCTTTCGATCGTTGATTGAAAATGCTAGAGACATTATTGTGATTCTCGACGAGAAAGGCTTTTGCCGCTATGTCTCTCCTTCCCTAGAGCGGATTTTGGGCTACCCGACGGCGGAAATCCTCGGCCGGTCTATCTTTGACTTGATTCACCCTGACGAATTGCTGATAGTGGATCAAGTTTTCAAAGGTGTCATGCAAATGCCGAAAGTTAGCCTGGGAATGGCGGAATACCGAGTACAGCACAAGGACGGTTCCTGGTGCGTGTTGGAAGCGGTGGCGACGAATTTGCTCAACGAACCTTCGGTGCGGGGAATTGTGGTCAACTGTCACGACGTGACTGAGCGCAAGATGGCTGAAGAACAACTGTTGCACGATGCTTTGCACGATGCGCTGACAGAGTTGCCGAACCGTGCTTTGTTGACTGACAGGTTGGGGCAAGCTTTTGCCCGTGCCCAACGGCATCCGAGTGAGCAGTTTGCGGTGCTGTTTCTGGATTTGGACAGGTTTAAGGTGATTAATGACAGTCAGGGACACCGCACGGGCGATCGCCTGTTGGTGGCTGTGGCTCGCCGTCTCTTGACTTGTTTGCGCCCAGGGGATACGGTGGCTCGTCTGGGGGGAGATGAGTTTGTGATTTTGCTTGAGGAAATTAAAGGTGTTGATGAGGCGATCGCCCAAGCAAAGGCAATTCTCAAAACGATCGAACGACCGCTTTATTTGGAAGGTAATAAAGTTTTAATTACTGCTAGCATCGGCATTGCTTTGAGTACCGACAAATATCAGTGGCCGGGAGATATTTTGCGCGATGCTGATATTGCAATGTACCGCGCCAAAGCTCTCGGTAAAGCTCGCTACGAAGTTTTTACCAGTGCGATGCACACTCAGGCTGTAGCTTTGATGCACTTGGAACACGATTTACGGGAGTCGGTTGAAGAACTAAATTTGAAATATTCGATAGTGGATTTTGCCTGTGGGACGGCGGCGGAAAACTCGCCGATGAGTGAAATTGATCGCAGATTGGAGCGTCCGAAGCCGCAATTGCCTACTTTAAAATTGGAATGTCCTTTTACTGTTTATTATCAGCCGATCGTTTGTTTGAAAACTGGCTCTGTTATCGGATTTGAGTCTTTGGTGCGCTGGCTGCACCCGGAACGGGGTTTAGTTTCCCCTATGGAATTTATTGCGATGGCGGAGGAAACAGGGTTAATTATGCCTTTGGGTTTGTGGGTTTTGAACGAAAGCTGTCGCCAAATTATTCAGTGGCAAAGTTTGAATTTACCTGTGGGAAACTCGCGGCTGACTGTAGCAGTAAATCTTTCCGGGAGGCAGTTTGCGGAACCGGAATCCATCCAGCAAATTAAACAAGTTTTGCAGGAAACGGGTGTTGACACTCGCTGTTTGAAGTTGGAGATTACTGAGAGTGTGGTGATGGAAGATGGGGAAGCGGCGGCGGCGATGCTTTCGCAGTTGAGAGATTTGGGTATCGGGCTGTGTATTGATGATTTCGGCACTGGCTATTCGTCTCTGAGTTATTTGCACAAGTTCCCGATTAATATTTTGAAGGTCGATCGCTCTTTTGTCAGTCGCATCGGAGAAAAGGGTGAAAATTTGGAAATCGTGCGGGCGATCGTCATGCTGGCCCGCAGTTTGGGGATGGAGGTAGTCGCAGAAGGTGTCGAAACCGCCGTCCAATTGGCTCAAATGCGGGCGATCGGCTGCGAGTACGGTCAAGGGTACTTTTTCTCTAAACCTCTCGACAGTGAGGCAGCTACAGCCTTGTTGAGGCGATCGCCCAAATGGTGAACTGAACCAAATATTTAACCGGATCAAATTGCTTGATTGTCAATAAGGGCGATCGATCTTTTCATACTCAATGCGTTGAGTGTTAAAATCAAAATTTAGTAGAATAGAGAACTATCGAGATAGGTAAAAATATATGTCTCAATCTATTGTGCCAGCAGTCGAAGAAAAACAGCTCGATACTTCGCCGACATTAACTTTTGAAGAGTACAGAGTTTATCAAAGCAATGACGATGTAAAATATGAATTGTACAAAGGCAAATTAATACCGATGGCAACGGCTAGCGCATTACATACAAGCATCTGCGAATTTTGGGTTTACAAATTGCAGCGTTACCTAGCTGAACATAATCTGGATTTAGTCGTAAAAACTTCTGTGGGAGTCAGAACAGAAGATGCTACATCCCGCATTCCCGATGTAGTTGTTTGCACAGAAAGTTTGTGGCAACAAGCTCTTGCCAGACCCGGTTCTGGCATCTTAGACTTGAGCGAAACACCTTTATTTGTAGTAGAAGTAGTGAGCCAAGATCGGCGAGCAGATTATGTACTTAAACGAACAGAATACGAACAGGCTAACGTGCCGGAATATGTGATTGTTGATCCGACACAAAACAGACAGCGGGTGCGAGTTATGGCATTTCCAGAAGGTGATGACGTTTATACACAGGTAGATTACTTGCCGGGTGAGGAAATGGTATCTGTAGTATTTCCCAATCTGAGATTATCAGTCAATGAAATTTTAGATCCGCCATTGGTGGAAGGGTTAATTAAAGCCGAACAAGCTCAATTGCAGAAAGCTGAAAGGTTGGCGGCGAGGTTGCGGGAATTGGGCGTAGATCCTGATGCTGTGTAGGAAATTGGATGAAGTACGTGAAGCGAAGCTATCCCGCTCTTAATCGCCCTTGACGTATCTCAATCATCTAGCGGCAAATCGCGCAGGAAATAAAAGCGCTCGCTTTGCCCATTATCTCCTTTAATTCGCCCTAAGTAACCAGTCAGCGGTGAAGAAAGTTCTATAGTAAAATCCTTTACTGATTCCTCTGTCAGCTTAGAATCAGTGGCGGCAAATGTAGCATTGTATTGAACTCTAATCTCAACAACCGTTGTAAAGTCGCTATCTGAGCAAAGTTGTTTAACTGCTTGTATGATTTGCGATCGCAGCCTAATTTCTCTTTCAACTTTCTCAATATAATCCTTAATTCTGTCGTCAATTTGCCGCCCCATTTCTAGATAGGGCTTGAGTTCAACTAAGTTGACAGCACCTGGATATTTAGCTTTTAACTCAACTAGCTTCTGTAAAGTCATGGCATTAATAATACTAATTTTCCATTGTTGTGCTGATTTCAACATATCCGCCGAAGGATTGCCAGGGCCAATCACTAACTTGGTATATCCTAAAATTTTATCCGCACCTAAGTGCATTCCTCCTAGTTTAATCAATTCCTCAGCAGTTCGACTAGGGATAAGCCTACCCGCTTTACACTCACCAACTAAGGGATATGGTTTGGAACAAAATAAATCCAAACCCCCAGCACCGCCTTTGTACTCATTCTCTATCTTGAATCCTAAGAATTCAAGGCTTTGACGTGTGACATTCTCAAAATCTGTCCCTGCTTGATAGTTGCTTTTTTTTTCTTGTAGTTCTATGCTGCGATTTCCCAAAGCTGCGATCGTTTTAATCCAATCTAAATCTATATCTGGTTTTGCTGCTGGTAATTTTTCCGACCAACCTAGAAACATTTTGATTTCTGCCTCTAGTTGTTTGGCTTTTGGGTTGGTGGTGGATAAATGCACTAATGCACTTTGCAACTCTTCCCATTCTGGATGTTCTGGCGGCTCTAGTTTTTCCAGCTTTTGACGGCGTTTGGCAAAGATAGAGTCGCTCAACACTGGCGTTGAATCAGTAACATTTAGGGATTTTGGCAAAGGTACAAAATTGCCGCTGGGATGCACAGACATTTCCAGCGGCTGAGGTAGTAAATAAACCCGCAGGTAAGCTACAAAAATAAACGGACGCTGCTGGAGAATTTGCTGTAATGCCTCTGTTTTCCAGACTGTTAACCGCGACAAAGCTTCTAATGATTCAGGCTCATTCACCATTTGGCACAATTCGCACCTAGCCCAAGCTTTGATCGAAACTTTATCTGAATTTAACTGAGCAAGTGCCTTTTGAGCAACGGGTAAAAAATGCGATCGATAATATCGATCGCCCGATAGCAAATCAACCGAAAGATTAGCTGGATACAAAGCAAATGTCCGCCCCGGATTCAGAAACATCCGAGGCATAGCTGCAATCATTCGTCCTTGGATTAAAGCTTCAATATCTGGAACTGGTAAAGCCAGTGCTGTTTGAAGCAAAATTGATTGGTTCATACTTAACTAAATTGGTCGCTTAGATCGCCATCATCTGTATCCTCACTGCTGGTAGGGTTGAAAAGAGCTTCTAAAAGTTGGTGTTCATCTTCCTCATCAACCACAGGCATTTGATTTGACGGATCGCTCAAAATTTCGCGCAGTAAAAGATTGTCAAAAGTTAGCTTTTTCTGAGATATGAAATTAAAAACATCGTCTTGGCTTAAATTATACTCTGTGCATTTTTCATAAACAGCACGGAGAGCAAATAACGGTTTTATTTGGTCTTCAATCAAGTACACCAACTCACCGCCTTTTTCTACTGATACGAGTTGTTCTAGTAGCTTGTATGCTGGAGAGTTTTTGCTCATTTTCTCTATTTTTGATTGGGAACGGACTAAACAACCGCGAGTCAAATCAAATTTTTGGTAATCAATTAAGCGTTTTAATCCAGCAACTAAGTCAGATTGAGAAGTTTGAATGACTGCAACACCAATCTTGATTTTTTTTCCATTTTCGACACCAATTATCTTGAAATCAATCCAATTCGCATTTTGTAATTTGGGCTTGACCTCTGTCATAATGTCATTAATTTTTACGTTGTCTACAGTCTCACCTATCAGGGTTGCAAAACCAAAGCAAATAGCATTAGCAATTGTGAAACTATCCTTCATATCCTCTCGGATGTCTTCCTCAAGTTCCTTGGTTAACGCTAACTCAAACCGCTCAACAGGAGCTTCTGGAAGTTCAGGCGTTGGAGGCATAAAAACTTTAAAATTCTCGGCACACCATCTCAAAGCTTCGCGTACAGTTGGCTTAACTCTGCCATATTCTCTCAGTTGACTTTCCTCAAATGGGTAGACCGGATGAGGAGGATTTAAATTTCTGACCTGATAAAAATCTTGCAACCATAGTTTGACTAAATCAACTAAATAATCACCATTCAACTGGTTTAAATCGATTGGTTTTCGCTGCGTGTATGTTGAAATTCGATCGGGTATACTACCAGGCATTATATTAACTGTTTTCCAAGTATCGGGGGCCATTACTGTGATGATAACTAAACCTTGACTGAGTTCTGATTGTTCGAGAGTATCGTACAAACGCTTAACAAGCTCGGCAATTACCTGCGCTGTTGTTAATCCATCACCGCTACAACTATCTCGATTTACATCTATTTCATCAAAACAAATGATTATAGGACGGTAGGAACTCACCAAATTTAAAATTTTCTGGACATTGTTAAGAGATTCTACTTCTCTCTCCTGATTAGTCTTGCCGGAATTAGTCGGCAATCCTAGTTCCTCAGCTTTAGATTTATCTAACTCTTCACCAGACAACCATTTGATAGCAAAAGGTGTTTCAGTTTCTGATAATGTCCACAAAACCGCTCGAACAATATAAGGGTCTACATTTGATCTTGTCTTAAGAAATTGCTTAGTTAGGGCTTTCATGTAATTTTTATTTTTAGTAGCCCAACTAGCACATACTTGATCAAATTGATCGAGTAGTTTTTGAGGAGAAAGATTTGGTGTAGCAGGATTAATAGCTTTGAAACATTCGTTAGCCATTGCTGCTGCTATTTCCTGGCCTTGCATGACACCTTGGCTACTTATTCGACTTAAACTGTTAACTAAAGTTTGCTGAAATTGGTATTTGATAAAGTTCAAGTCTGTGTAATTATTAACACTGGCATAAACGAATAAAGCATTGCCATTGCTTTCTAGCCTGTGGCGAGTACGATTCAAAATGTGGCTTTTTCCCACTCCCATTGAAGCAGTTAATACCAGTGAAGTCACCTTTTCTTGACTAGATTGACTTGTCTTTACTTTTTCAACTGCCTGAAAAATTGCATCGGAAGCATGAGCATTTAGAGTAGGAAGATCGGGGAACCCTTTCCCCCAAATATCTTGCTCTTTGACAATCCCAGCTTTGCTAAATGGATTGTGATTTTGAATTGCAGCATTCAGGGCTTCTATCGGGGAAACTGGTATATTGTTCATGGTTATCGGGTGTGAGGTAACGAACTACAAAAAGATTGAGAACAATTTTATGGATTTAAGCGCTTGGCGTAGTAACGCAATGTACCACCAGGAATGATGATTGAGTCTTCACGTTTATCTGGGGTGATGTCTGGGGTTTCCCCTGCCATTAGCTGAAAAATATCAGTAGCCTGCATTTCCAACAGCCATTCATTGAACTCCGATCGCCCTACCCTTTCCCCGATCGCTCGACGCATCCGATAAATCGGCACTAAATCGTCTAAGTTATAATCCCGGTTCAAGCTGTCATACACATCCAGCGCCACAGCCTTAAAATCGTCATAGGATGCGATCGTCCCTACATCCCCCTTCCCTTTCTCAACCCGAACACTAGCCGCACCATCCTGATGCCGAATCCACTTCAACAAAGAATTTCCCAGCCGAGTACCAATTTGAGAACCATCAAACTCAAACAGAGAATCCTTACTTTTCAAGCCATCCGCTAAAACTTCTTTCCCCTTCGCCGTCAATTCCACCAGCGTCACCCGATTTACCAGCGAATACTCGATCGCCCCAGTCGCCTGCAACTCGCCGAGCACTTCCAGATATCTCTGACTCGTCTCATTAGTGCGAACAATCCGCTTAGTCAACTCCCCCTTTTTCACTTTCATCTTCCCGCCGCTCAAATCCCACAAATTCAGCAGTACCCGAACTTTAGCCTTCGCATCCCACACCGCTTGCTCTTCCGGTGTCAAAGGTTTAGGCACCGCAATTTCATCTTTCTCAGACATATCTATACCTTTAAATACTTGTTTTTACTTTTAAATTTTACCAGAAACCTTGCTGGCAAACATTTAAACTTTTCCGCAAAAATCTGCGCGAGGCTACGTACAACTTATGCAAATTTTATTTAAAAATAATAAGGATTGACTAAAATTGAATTCTTTGATAAAATACCAACTCGAACAAGCGATCGCACTTCAACTTCTCTGCACCAAATGCGATCGAAACAATTTTAAGCACAGCCCGCTAGGCTCTAGCAACCTCAACAAATGTAGCGATCCCAACCGCAGCTAATAACCCGGAAACCAGCGTAACTGCGACTTTAGTTCAATGCTCGATTCTGCCTTTAGAAAGACGAATTCAAGTTAAACATCTTGTTACATTGCAATGGCAATCAAAACATTGAACAAAATTTTACCCATGAAAACTATTCCCGACCAAATTTCCAACATCAAAGACAAACTTCCCGACTTTACTCCCACACCTCCCGGTTTAAAAGCTCAAGCATCTAGCCACGACCTCAAAGCCCGTTTAGATTGGGGCGAACCCGGACTCACAATCATCGACGCTCGTGATTTTGAAAGCTTCACCAAAAGCCACATTACCGGCGCGGTAATGATGCCAATGGACGAATTAGTCGGCCGAGCACAATCGAGTTTAGAACCCATCCGCGATATCTACATTTACGGCGAAAACGACGAACAAACCGCCGAAGCCGCCAATCTTCTCCGTGCAGCAGGCTTTAGAAAAGTAGCCGAACTAAAAGGCGGAATTCCTGCTTGGAAAGCCATTGACGGCCCCATGGACGGCGCTGTCGAACACAATACTCCCGGCCCCGACGCCTATAACGTTTTTTCTCGCTTGCAACACCACGCCGAAGCTCAGAAAATCAACAAATAATCACACCGAATACCTAGATACCCGACTTATTGAAGAAGTTGGGTATCTAACCAAATAATTTGTTTGTAGTAAGGAATCGAACTCTCTCTTAAAGCTTGCAGTCACTAAGCACTAAAGTCCTTACTACAAACTTAATTGCGATCGTATAACCGGACTAGATATTAACATTCGCGGACGCAAAAGTGCTTTAACAGGCTACTTATAGCGTAAAGTTAATAATGCACATTCTACATAAACAAGTGTGTGTAGCCAAGACTGATTAACACTCCTTCCTCGCGTCCAAAAATGCTTTGACTTCCCTTAAAACTTGCCGATTCCCATCAAAAGTAATCAGCTTAACTGCATCCTCAAAGGAACTCCAGGCCGAATTTTGAACTTCCTCTACTTGCAACTGAACTTCCATTGAATTTACAAAAGCCAAAAAGTAAGTAACAGTCTTTTCAATTGATTCCCCTTCCTTCGCAGAGGAATAATGTTCCACAGAACTAGGCTTCCCTTCCTTAACAAAGGAATAACGTTCCACAAAACTAGGCTCCTCAAGCACTTCACAATCGCGGATGCCAGTTTCCTCCTCAAACTCCCGCTTCGCAGTTTCTAGCGCCGATTCTCCCGGATTCGCGTGACCTTTTGGAAACGCCCAATGTCCGGCTTGATGTTGAATCAACAAAAACAAACTATCAGTTTCAGTCGCAAAAACTGGCACAATGCCAAAAGCTTCATCTTTCATCTTTTTACTGACACGATTTTACATATCAAAACTAATATTACCACCCCAACCGAGTCGGCTGTTCATAAACCCGCTTCAAAGTATTAACATCCCTCGCTGAAATAGGCGGAGGATTTCTCACCTGAGAAAAATAAAGCACATCAGTTTCCATCAAACTGTGACCCCAAATTCCCAAAGCGTGACCCAACTCGTGCCGCGCCGTCGCCGGAATATACTTACCCACTTGAGTCGGATTCAAATAAACCGAAAACCGATGAGATAACACAGTTTTATCCCCATCCCGACGGGCGTACAATTCATAGGTAGCCTCTCCAGAACGCGATCGCAAAACCCCTTGACGCAAAGGCGGAGCCCGACGTAAAATCCTAATATCAGCCACCTCCGAACTATCCACCACTTCCAAAGGCAAATAAACCCCCCATTCCCGCACCACATCCAACACAGCCGCCACCCATTCTTCAGACTTATTAGCATCAACAGGACGCTCAATATAAACCTGAATCGGAAACTTTGACCACAACAAATGACCGAAATTTGGTGGCTTAACCTGGTCAAAATAATCACCACTATCCGTCGAATCTTGCCAATTGGCCAGCGTGGGCGGCAAAGGATGAACCTGTGGATTCGGCCAACTATTCGGGAGAGGAGAAATAGTCGCCGCCGGAGTATTAACCTGAGTAAAAATTATCAGGATAAAACAAAATAAAGCCAATCCCAAACCAGCCAGCAATCGAGATTTTACCGTAACTTTCCCCAACCGCATTTTTGCAACCGCAGATAGACACAAATAAACGCAGATGAACTTGAGATTATCTGCGTCTATCTGCGTTCATCTGCGGTTAAAAATCCAAATCTTATAACTTAGGCGCCAACCAACCAGCACTCAAAATCACAGTCAAACCCATAAAAACAATAGACAGACCCCAAGTAATCCGGTTCAGACTTGTTTCTGCACTCTTGGCGCTGGTAAACAATTGAGCTTGTCCGCCAATCCCTCCAATGCCATCGCCTTTAGGACTGTGCAGCAACACAAAAACCACCAGTCCTAAAGCAGACAAAGACCAGATAACTTGTAACACAGAAACAATATTCATAATCTGGAGTAATTGGTAATTAGTAATCAGTAATTTATTATCATATCAAATTTGGTCGATCGCCCGCAATTTATGCAGGGACACAGTGCTGTGTCCATAGGTGTCAACTTAAACCTGAAAGCCTTGATAAATCTCGTTTTTACCTGAGTCCAGATCCCCCTAAATCCCCCTTAAAAAGGGGGACTTTGATCCATTTCCGGTTTCCCCCGATCCTAGGGGCGGTGCCCCCGTGCCCGCCCTTGGCTAGGGGGGATCTAGGCTTAATAGTCAAACAGCATCCTGTGACTGGGTTTGACGTTAAATTGACACGAAGAAGGGCGAAAACCTTTGTCCCTCATCCTGCGTCCCTACTAGAGTCGGACTCGCACCGGAGTGCGATTGGCACGAACTTCAAACTCAGGCGATCGTATCATAGAGCGTCCCGTCATCTCCGGGGGCTGAGGCAACCTCAACAGCTCCAGAATCGTCGGCGCAATATCCGCCAAACAACCGTCCGCCCTCAGAGGAACATCCGTTCCGTGACCCGGAATCTTCCGACCTTCACCCTCTACCAGAATAAACGGCACGGGGTTAGTAGTGTGAGCCGTCCAGGGATTTCCGTCCTCGTCAAACATCTGCTCAGCATTTCCGTGATCAGCAATAATAATTGCCGTTCCCCCAGCTTTACTAATAGCGCTCACCAGCCGCCCCAAACATTTATCCACAGTTTCGATCGCAATTATCGTCGCATCCATCATGCCCGTATGACCAACCATATCCGGGTTAGCGTAGTTAATCACCATAAACGAATAGATGCCTCTTTCCAAAGCCGTCACCACCCCATCCGTCACCATGTCCGCCGACATCTGGGGCGCCTCATCGTAAGTCCCCACCATCGGGCTCTGCACCAACTCCCGGTGTTCCCCGATAAAAGGCTCTTCCAGACCCCCATTAAAAAAATAAGTCACATGAGCGTACTTTTCAGTTTCCGCCGTCCGCAACTGCTGCAAACCGTGCTTAGAAATCACCTCGCCCAGAATATTGTTCAAATTCTGCGGTTCAAAAGCCACCATTACCGAAAGTTTCGGGTCGTACTGAGTAAAAGTCGCAAACGCCAGCGGCTCAATTAACTGCCGTTCAAACCCCTTAAAATCGGGAGATACAAAAGCCTGAGTCAATTCTCTAGCCCTGTCCGGGCGAAAATTAAAGAAAATTACCCCATCCCCGGATGCCACCGCCCCGCGCGAAATCCGAGTCGGAACTGCAAACTCGTCGGTCACTCCTTCAGCATAGGAGGCCTGCAACACATCCACAGCCGATCGACCGTCAGGAGCACCCTCAGTCGTCATCACCTCGTAAGCGCGCTGCACCCGATCCCAGCGCTTGTCCCTGTCCATCGCGTAGTAGCGGCCGCTGATGGTCGCAATCCGACCGACCCCTACCTCTGCGATATAACTTTCAATCTTGCCTAGAGCTTCGACACCCTCTTTCGGAGTTGTATCACGGCCGTCTGTAATCGCGTGAATGCAAACCTCAGAAATTCCCTGTGCCTTTGCTAATAGCAGCAAACCCTTAATATGACTGAGATGGGAATGAACCCCACCTTCAGAACAAAGACCAGTCAGGTGCAACTTACCGCCCGTGACGCGGACTTTCTCGCAAAGCTCAACCAGCGCCCGGTTGTCGAGCAAAGAACCATCTTCCACTGCATCCGAGATCCGCACCAACTCTTGAGGAACGACGCGGCCCGCGCCCAGATTCAAGTGACCAACCTCTGAGTTACCCATTTGCCCGTCTGGCAGCCCTACCGCCCGGCCCGATGTTTTAATCAGAGTTCTGGGATAAGCAGCCCAGAGACTGTCCATCACGGGTGTTTTCGCAGCGGCGATCGCATTTCCGTCTTGTTCTTCACGATAACCCCAGCCGTCTAGAATAATCAGCACTACAGGAGATACAGACGCTTGTGCCATGTGAATACCTTATTTACAATAATTAATTTCTCGATCGTCATGATTTCCGATTTTGCGGAACATCTGCCGCTAATCAGTTTACATATTTTCTAGGCTCCGGCTGAACAATGCCAACCAAAATTCCCTCAGCCACAGCATTTTGGGAACTTATTTCGACCGGCTTGGCGAATTGTTTAATTGATTGCCTTGGCTTGTACTGTGAATCGTTGTCGCAGACTGTTACCGTTCTCACCAACAGCAGCCGTGCTTTTTTGGCCGGATTTCACGGATAGTTTAACCGTCGGTGGCTCTTGAAACACTAAGAACAATACCACATTTGGTTACATTTTGCTACCGCCTCAACCAATAATTTTAAAAGCCTTGACCGGGCTGCGAATCACTTTATAGGAAACGAGTTGAGCAAAAATTCCTTGCCTACTCCGCTCACTTTCAGCGAACATAAAATTCTACAACATCTTTTTTAATTTTGACATCGTAATTGCCAAAGAAATCGTGACCGAGCAGACCTATGGGCATTTGTTTCGCGATCGCCACTTCGACATTTTGGATCACAGCACCCCCAACCCGAATCGATCGCACTAGACCGATCGGGAACTCGACAACGCTACCGTCAGCGATCCCCGCTCTGATGGTACGCACCGGCCTCACTCCCAGTGCAGTAGCCATCCGCTGAGAAATCAAAGTGCCGCTCGCCCCGGTATCGAGAATCATCTCAAAAGTCTTGTTGCCATTGAATACCACATCAATCACCGGCGTCCCGCCAGCGCGACGCTTGATTTTAGCTTGAAATACCTGTGGATTCCCCCGTGGCTTAGGGGGTTGATTTGCTGGGGGTTTAGCGCCACCATTTGATGGGTTCCAAAACTGAGAGTACAATTGGCCAGTTGTGAATCCCGATCCCGTTATAGTCCGATTCCCTACCCTTCGGGAACCCCTGCGGGGAACGGGATAGCTGCGCCGCGCGTGCTGCTGGGAACTCACGTCGGGCAGCAATGTCATCACCTGAGTTTCTGGCTGATGTGAATCAGAATGTACCTCGCCCCCCACCGATCCCAGACCAACCAAAACGCTCGCACAAACCAAGCCCGATCGCCAAATCCGCTGGAGAATCACTTTTGCCATTATCTTAAATACCTTAATTGCTTCAATATTTCCCACAACGAGCGCCATTGATATCCTAACTTGCTCCACAAAACCCAGCGGCCGAAGAGTCCGATCTGATCGTGAGGAAAACTTGGCAATTTTCAAGCGATCACATAACATCGAAACACAGATAAACTGATAAACGGCAACAGGCTGTAATTGCAGAGCCTTGTTGGATATCTTGAAATTAAGCATTTGGGGGCGATCGGCAATGCACAAACTTTTATATTTTGCGACTATAGGACTACTAGCTTTCTCGATCGGAGGATGCGGTGGCGACGAGGGTAGCAACACAGCCAGCCCCAGCCCCAGCCCCAGTGCAGCCTCTCCATCTCCGACCGCCTCTGCCAGCCCCACCCCAGCAGCTCAGGCTTTCCCGTCCCCAGTAGTAGCCGCCCAGCCTCCAGGGTTAATTCGATCGACCAACCCAGACGAACGGGCCAGACAGGCTCAAACAAATATCGGCGACAACAAGGACAGGAATCCAACGCTTCCGCTTCAGCCCGTGCCCCAAGGCCCTGTGACAGCCAATCCTTCTCAGTTAGACCCCTTTGGGCCGCTGCCGCCGATCGTATTACAAATCCCTCCAGGAGCCAACGGAGCGGGTGGGACTACCTCAGAACTCCCCAAACTGCCACAGCGACAAGTTGCCGTGCTACCCGAACTTCCCGAGTTATTGGCTCCTCCCCCACTTAACCGGCCTAATCAGACGGTTATCCCCATGTCACGCACGGATCGTCGAGGACGCACTCAGCAACTACGAGATGGATCGGGAAATTTACTTCCCGAAGGTGATGGGGCGCAAATTGACTCGCGTCCCATAGTTCCAGGGCCAACTGCTCCTCGGTTAGGTGGCGGTGCCGGTGGCAGAAATGGTTCCTTACCCGGAGGCAGCACCGGGGGACAAATTGGCTTGCCACCCATAGTTCCGGGGCTAGATGCTCCTCAGTTAGGTCGTAATCGTACATCCCCGCCTGGACTCGAACCCATTGCAGCGAGACCCATAGGAGTGCCGGATCTGCCGGAACTGCCAGTAGACAAGCGCCCCCCCCAATGGAGAGACCCCAATGCCAGGGTAAGAAGAGGTCCTGGCACTGGGCCAATAGGAGGTAGAGCCCAAGATGCGCGGAATCCGCAGCGTCGCCCTCCAGCACCCCCGCGCCCGCCCCAACCAATAGCAGCGAGACCCATAGGAGTGCCGGATCTGCCGGAACTGCCAGTAGACAAGCGCCCGCCCCAGTGGGTAGACCCAAATCCCCCGCCGCCTCCCGTGATCCCAGTAGTTCCGCCACCGCCTTCTACTGACCTCGCTACAGGCACTGAAGTCAGCGGGGTGGTAAAAGTCGGGAACGAGACGCAAGTGATTGTCAAAGTACCGAATGAACCAACCAGCCGATATGTCAAAGTCGGGCAGCGGCTGTCTAACGGGCAAGTGTTGGTGAAACGGGTCGATCTCAAGCAAGGAGCAGATCCGATCGTGATTCTGGAGGAAAACGGCGTTGAGGTAGCCAAAGGTGTGGGCGAAAAACCCGCCAGTCGCCAACCACAACCAGCCAATGCAGTTATTAGCCGTCTCCCAAATCCGAATAGCTCAACGCGACGCTGAAAATTGACAGTAAAGCAGGAAAAATGCTAAAGGCAAAAACTCTAATTTTTGCCTTTTTGCATTTAGGGCAGATCTCAAACCTGAAGGTAAAATTAGTACAGGGATTAAAAAATAGACGACTTTTCAGTGAGTATTAGCTTCTAGAAAATCCCTATTAGTAATTGAAGTTCAAGGAGATTGATCATGCTCGGTTCAATTCAAAAATTAGGGATGGTGATATTAGTTGCTTCTTCTATCGGCAGCGCTACTAATCTCTTCAATCCCCAGCCATCAATGGCTCAAGCAACACCTGATCCAAAACCCGAAGAAGAAAAACGCTCTCCCTTCTGCCAAGGCAGCCTTCCTACGGGAAGAGTGAAATGCAATTACGAGACAGGCGATAACTACGAGGGAAACTTCGTTAACGGCCTCCCCGACGGCAGCGGAGTTTACGTGTACGCTAATGGCGATCGCTACGAAGGACAATTTCGGAGGGGAGTGCCCAATGGTAGAGGGACATTCATTTTTAAAGATGATGGCCGCTACATAGGCGTGTTCCAAGACGGCACGATGAGATCTGGGACGGTGGTTTTCCCCAACGGTGAGCGCTACGTGGGAGACTTCGGAGTCGTCCAGAACCTTCAGACTAAAGTTATTAGCAGCCAACCAGCAGGGCGGGGTCAATTTTTTTATACTAATGGCGATCGCTATGAAGGACAATTCTTTGCAGGTTCCCCCTTTGGCCCAGGGGTATTAGTACGCAAAGACGGCACTCGCTGTTCTGGCAGGTTTTTTAATCAAGAACTTGATGCTAGTGTCACCTGCACTTTCCCCAACGGGACGCGCTATGAAGGAGAATTGCGAAAGGGAGTGCCTCACGGTGTCGGGACGATGATCGATGCTAGCGGTAGGCGCTTTCCGGGGGTATTTCGCAATGGCAAGCCCGGAGTTTCGTAAAGGATAAATGATTGAGGTTTTCAGCTAACTTTTGACAACAAATGGGATAAAAGACAAAGGACAGAAGAAGATAATATCTAACAGCGCATAGGAGCAAGTTGATTGATGATTTCCCGTTCTTGGACCAGTGGAATCGCTTTATTAGTTGCATCAGTGTTGGGAATTGGTAGTTACGCGACTTATCCTTTGCCCTCAATGGCGCAAGGAACAGAAGCTAGAACCGGCCGCTGCGTGCCAGCTATCGCTACAGGTAGAGTTAGGTGCGATTATGACAGCGGTGATAGCTACATCGGACAGTTCGTTAACGGTTTGCCCAGTGGCGCTGGGGTATACATATATTCCAACGGCGATCGCTATGAGGGGCAGTTCCGTCTGGGCAAACCAAATGGTCGAGGACAATTTATATTTAAGGACGACGCCCGCGTCGAGGGCATATTCCGAGATGGCAAAGTTAGTTCCGGGACCGCTATTTTTACTAATGGCGATCGCTATATAGGGTCGTTTTCTCTTGATCAAAAAGTAGGCGTGCCCACGGGACAAGGCCAATTCATTTTTGCTAATGGCGATCGCTTTGTGGGTCAATTTTTAGGAGGCAAGCCTTTAGGTACAGGAGCGTTCACCCGCGCTGACGGCAGTCGGTGTTCGGGACAGTTCTATACTCAAGAACTTGATGGCAGGGGTAACTGTTCGTTCTCCAACGGTATCCGCTATGAGGGAGAGTTACGCAAGGGATTGCCTCACGGTAAAGGCACAATTATCGATACCAGAGGCCGGCGAATTCCGGGAGTATTCCGCGACGGCCAGCGGCAAGAGCAATAAACTGGGAATAAGTGCGATCTATTAGTAAGGGCAGGTTGAGGGCTAATAATTTTTGACTTTAAAACCTGCCATTGCTAGGTTTTAAAGTCAAAACTATTGATAATTTATGACCGGCTTTTTCTCAACCGAATTGCTAATGTTAAATATCCACTTAATCGAGTTAATGGAGGCGTTTTGATATGACAACTACTGCTTCTGCTTCCGGCCGCACCGGCCAGTTTCCCTTCGACTTTGCCCCGCAGCCCACTCAAGATGCTGATTTGTTGCGACAACTCAATTTTGTGCCCGGTTTGAAGGAAGTCTTGACTTTGCGCCAAGTTCATGCTTTGGAACACGCTACTGTTTGGGTACTAAGTCAATCGTTTGGTGCGACGACAGCAAGAACCGATAATGAGTTATTGGGCGGAATGTCCACAGACCAAGGGTTTTATCTGTATGGCCACGTTAACATTGCACAGTTGCGTCAGGCAGTGCGCGAGGCTTTGCAGCGGATTGCCAGCGGAGAGTGGGATTTAGCTGTACATCCCCGCTGTGGCACGAATTTGTCGGTGGCAATGCTGCTAACGGCAGGACTTGCTGTTGGCATCAATTTAGCTCTGCCTCGCGGGCCCATTCTGCAACTTTTAGGTTTGGGTGCAGCGGCTGCTGCTGCGGCTCAGTTAGCCCCTGATGTGGGAGCTCTGGCTCAGCGGTACGTTACAACTGCTATTCCGTTTAATTTGAGTGTTGTTGATATTACTGTAAGTCACGACTTCTGGGGACGCGAAGCTCATTTTGTGCGGGTGCGTTGGGTTGAATAGTTGCACAGTATCAAGGGCGATCGATATATCTAACTCATCTGCGTTAATCTGTGTTTATCTGCCTGTATCTGCGGTCAAAAAAATAGAATTTTGCAACCGCAGATGACAAGGGATTGACGCGGATTCACGCAGATGAAAAGCATAGATATCTGAATAATTCCGATGCAGGGCGGATTTGATATAACTAATAACAATTAACTTATGACTTCTGGGTCATCCAAGCTCCTAAATGCGATCGGGATCTACTCCTAATTCTCGCAACCTCGCCGCCAATCTTTCAGCCCGTTGGCCCTGCTCATCAGCCCGTTGGTGCTCCACCGCAGCTTGCTGCTCAAGTTCCTGGAACCGAGCTTGTTCTGCTTTAATCAACCCTTCAACTAATGGCGGAGACAGTATTTCATTCACTGATAATGTCAGATTGGGAAATACTACAGATACCATTTGTTGCCCCGGCACAAAATCTGTCTGGGTATAGATATCTTCACCTTCAGGAAAGGCTAAAACTCGCACCAATTCTTTGTTAAGTGTAGGGTCAACAATTACATATTCAGGTACGTTAGCTAGTTCGTACTCAGCTCGTTTAATCACATAATCGGCGCGCCGATTTTGACTCACTACTTCTATGACTAACAGGGGCTTTTCCTCAAAATCGAGGATACCAGAACCTGGTCTAGCAGCAGCTTGTTCCAAAAGACTTTGAGTGCAAACAACTACATCAGGAATCCGAGAGGTATCTTCTTCTGTTCTTACTCCCAGACCTGTTTTTGCTACTAAGTCAAGATTGTGTTCAGCTAGGTAACGCTGCAATTTGTAAACTAAGTATTCGCAAATTTTGATATGTAAAACTGTTGCGGTTGGCATCGGAATTAATTTGCCTTTGTACAGTTCATATTGTAGATCGGAATCAGTTTGATAAAATCGGTATTCTTCAAAGGTCAAGGTGGGTGAAGTATCAATTTGCTTTGATTCAACAACTGGCACTACAGATTGAGACATATCTTTTCACCGATGTCGATATAATTCTATTATATTCAATCTGCCTCGATCTGGGTGCATTTGCGGTTAAATATTCCCAATTTATCGCTCGCACTCGCCAGCAGAATTGTCAGAGAATAGTTGAATAGTGTAAAATCAACTTTGCGATCGCCCCAACAACTCGACCTCACCCTTGCATACACCATCCGAGTTCCTATGTCAATCAAAAAGATTCTTTCCATAGCGCTGTTAATTTTCATCCCCATTTCCATCGCCGCTGAGTATTTGCACTGGGGCTCCCTCGCAGTTTTCATCACATCCGCTTTAGGCATTATACCTCTGGCGATTTGGTTGAGCACAGCAACAGAAGAAGTGGCGATCGTTACAGGCCCCTCCATAGGCGGCTTATTAAATGCAGTCTTCGGCAATGCTACGGAATTAATTATTGCAATAGTTGCCTTGAAAGCTGGCTTAATTGACATTGTGAAAGCCAGCATAACCGGTACAATTATCAGCAACTTGCTCTTAGTCATGGGATTTTCCATGCTGTTAGGAGGAATTCGCTACAAAGAACAAGAATTTAAGCCAATTATCGCGCGAGTGAACGGTTCGACAATGACTCTAGCAGTGATTGCCATCCTGCTGCCGACAATGGTAATTTACACATCCAATGGAGTCGAACCCGCAGCCATTCAGAATCTTTCCTTAATAACTGCGATCGTCCTAATTGCAGTTTACGCTCTAACTCTGCTATTTTCCTTAAAAACTCACAGCTATCTTTACGATGTGAGCTTACTAGAACTAGAGTCAGAAAATCCTCAAAATACCAAAGAGGAATCTACTGTACACAAACCGAATTTGTGGTTGTGGATAGGAGTGCTAGTTGCCTCAACTGTTGCTGTTGCTTTTGAATCAGAAATTTTCGTGGGTGTTGTCGAAGAAACTACCAAAGGATTGGGATTGACGCCACTGTTTACAGGGGTAATTCTGTTGCCGATTGTTGGCGGCGCGGCCGAGTATGTAACTGCGGTGGGAGTTGCCATGAAAAACAATATGGATTTGTCAGTTTCTGTCGCAATGGGTTCGAGTTTGCTAGTTGCTTTGCTGGTAGCGCCGGTGTTAGTAATTATCGGATTAATAATTCATCAGCCGATGGATTTAAACTTCAATCCTTTTGAAGTAGTTGCAGTTGCCATTGCCGTGACAATTGCTAATCTAATTAGTCTTGACGGGCGATCGAATTGGCTCGAAGGAGTGTTGCTTTTAGCAACATACATCGTGTTAGGAGCCGCATTTTACTTTCACCCCATTACTTGATTTCTCGTGGAACAGGCACTCCGACCTGTTCCACAAAAACTCAATTAATTTTCTTAACTGGTTCCTAGGCTCTGCCTGGTAACGAGTAATAACTTATCTTGTTTCTGGTTTGTTATTCCTCTTTGTCTTCTGGCCTGAATTAAATAAAATAATTTTTGGACAGAAAGTAGTTAAGGACAGCGACATTGTTGAACAGGAAAACACTCTTGTCTGCAACTTCTTTTTCTGCCTTTACGATCGCGACAATCAGAAGTATCCCGACATTCTACCTGATCTTGACAAATTTGCTGACGGGGAAAAGTACCTAAGTTTTGTATAGAAACTTCAGCCGTAAGCGCACCCTGTTCTATAACTTGGTCATTTTCTTTAATTTCATAGAGAAACTTATTTTCTCCCTCTAAAACCGAAAAAGTTCTTGTTTTGTGACTGTTACCCAACTTAAATCCAAAATCCTCGGAGAACTCACCTTTATTGTAACCTCGGTCTGTGTAAGGATAGGGATTAGTTTCCATGCCATCAGTCACATTTTTAATCATTACCCTTCTGTTAGGACCGGGAGGAGTCTTGCTGGAGACAAATCGAGCGCTTTGCGAATCAGGGGAGAAGACAGTACCGGCACACGGACCTACATATTCAGTGCGCTTAAATTGAATTAAATTAATATTAAAAGCGTTTTCGTTTTTGACCCTAAATTGTGCTTCGCTAGTCT
Organism: Microcoleus sp. S36b_A4; assembly: GCF_036700645.1. Taxonomy (NCBI): domain Bacteria; kingdom Bacillati; phylum Cyanobacteriota; class Cyanophyceae; order Oscillatoriales; family Microcoleaceae; genus Microcoleus; species Microcoleus sp. S36b_A4. Next base: position 64,924 of record NZ_JAUBPI010000027.1, read on the forward strand.
GCTGGGCGCTAACTGTGAAAGCTGCTAGCGCCAAAAAAATTGCCCCCAGAAAAATAGCTAGAAATTTGATTTGTGGCCTCCCCGTAACAAATCTGGCGTGTTCCATCTCTCTCTACCTCTCAGTTGAATAAATAGCATTTTGTTTAGAAGTTATTTTAACTTGAGAGCTGATGTGTTGTCAAAGTAGATCCAATAGGTTTCTAGTGAGGACTTGAGTCTTTGATCCTGAGTTGCGAAAGGGAAAACTGAACTCCTGAGTGCGTGCGAACTTTGTGGAGTCAGGAATGAAGTCCTGAGTACGAACTTAACTACCAAGTTACTCGATCGCGCCATCTCTCTAAAAGCTTGTCCCCAATGCCCTGAACCCGCGCCACGTCGTCCAAAGAGGTGAAAGGTTGCTGTTTGCGCGCTGCAATAATTCTCTCGGCTAACTTCGGGCCAACCCCAGGCAAAGTTTCTAATTCTTCCTGAGTCGCGGCATTCAAATTAACTAACTTTTTTCCCGCAGCAATTTGAGGTTTAGCTGTCGCCGATTTTGATGCTGCTTGTAGTGAATCGCACTCTTTTTTCTTAGCGTCAATTCTCTGTTTGATTCGGGCGGGAATTCCCAAGGTTGCACCTTTGTAAAGCCGATCGAACTCCCGCTCAAAATGGGCTGCAACTACGGGACTCTCGATCGCCAGCAGCGTCTCGTCATTCCCGTGATTTGCAGCCTCACTCCAGTTGTGAGAACCTGTAAGCACCGTTTTGCCGTCCACAACGCCGAATTTGTGGTGCAGGCGATCGCCCATTGGTAACAGCGGGACTCCCACAGTAGTCAGTGGCTTTCTCCAAGGGCGATTGTCAGTTTCTAACCCGCAATCTTGCATCAAAGTCGCCCCCATCATATCCAACCCTTCACTGTAAGAGCGATAAATAAAATTAGAGTCAATTAAAGCTCGCACCGCAACTCCCCGGCTAGCTTCAATTTCCAAAGTATTTGACAACCGCTGAGCCGAAAATACAAACAATGCCAAATCGACCGACTTTTTCGCACTACCCAAAGTTCGATTTATCAAACTGTTAACGCTTTTTTCCCAAGGCAAAGTCTGGGAAGTCGGCGAAAATTGCACCGCAATTGTCGAATTCCCTACTCTTACTTTTTGCACTTGACGAAACGGCTTTTTGATGCCAAACTTGCTGTCCGGTTTTCCTCCGGGCCCGTCGCCCCACATGAGGTTAAATTCTTGAGTAAATAGTTGCGCTATTTGAACATTTTCAATTCTCACCAAATTGTTCGCATTGCCGCGACTTGCTGGTGTCTTGAAATCGCCATGTATATCACTTGTGGTAAAATTAGCAGAAGTGACGATTACGGTTTTGCCATCAATTACCACAAATTTGTGGTGCATCAAACCGCTGCCTTTGCTGCCGTCAGCAGTGTCATCAATTACAGGAATACCCGCATCCTTGACAATTACCAAAGCATCATTTTGCTTGATTTCATCGGCAGTCAATTTACCGTCTTTATTGCGATCGGCAAGTTGGACAAATTCGCTATAACGATCGCGCTCTCTTTCCGGTAATTTCGCTAACTCCTGACCTCTAAAATCGCTCCAAGGGCGACTATACATATGTTCAACAATTAATCTCACTTTAATTCCCGATCGCTGTCGATCGGCCAAAACCCTCGCAATACTGGGCAAGCGAAACTCCTGAACCGCTACATCTACCGTCGATCTAGCACTGGCGATCGCCACAGCGACCAATTTTTCCAAATCATCTCCAGGTCTAGTTTGCTGGCGGTAAGGCTCTGTATAACTCGAAGCGATCGACTGATTGAAGTATACTTGCAACAAGGGGTCTTGAGGCAATGGAGCCAGACTGAGAGGTAAATTCTGCACGTCTTGCTTTGTTTGTCCGCAGCCCGCCAGATTGATCGCCACCAGCCCAGCACAACACAAACCGAGTAAATGATAATAAAATACAGTCACAAAATTTTAAACAAAATAGAGGTTATTAGCCGAACCAAAGTTCAAAGTTATTGGATCAAGTAAAGTTACAACTTATTAAATTTATGCAAGGGAACAGATTTTACGTCTTGTAGAACTGCCTCGATGCCGGAAGCATCACTGGTAGGGTAGCAGCATTCAGGGGCGTGGGTCAAACCCTATACCGCTGCTTTATGGCTAAAAGAAAAACAATTTTTCCGTGCGGTCACAAAGGATATGGTAAAGCGTGCCATCGCTGCACGCAAGAGTTGGTGGCGCAGCAGCATTACGTTGAAGTGCTGGCAGAAAAACAAACCAAAAAACAAGAGAGGGAAGCATCATTTGCTAGAGATATCATCGATCTCAGAGGCCTGCCCGACCACGTAGTTACTAAAGCCCGGTCAATTATAGCAGCTTTGGGCGACAATAAGAATTACAGAGATTTCGGCGGCAAACGCCTGCGTCACAACCGTTTAATAATCAGTATTCCTGTAACTCGCAACTACAGAATGCTGTGTGAAGATTGCGGCACTTTCTTAATTCCCCAAAAAGTATTGTCCCACGAAGACTACAACGTCTGCAAACCAGGAAGTCATTAGTCAGTTGACAGTTGGCAGTTGACAGTTGACAGCTTGCAAGAGAGAAGGGTTGGGAGTTGAGAGTTGACTGTTGGGAGTTAGGATTTGACAGTTGTGAGTTGGCTTGGCCGTTATTAGTTGGCAATTGGCGGTTGCGATCAGTCATAATTTAACAATCATGAGTCATGAGTCAATAATCATTTATGCCTTTAGGATAAGTGCCTTATTCATTAGGTAGTCAATCATTCATTATTAGTTCGTCATTTAATTAAAGCCATGCAAATTTATCTCGACTATAGTGCTACAACGCCGACACGCCCAGAAGCGATTCAAGCCATGCAAAAAGCTCTCACTCAGCAGTGGGGAAATCCTTCCAGCTTGCACGAGTGGGGACAAAGGGCTGCGACAGCTTTAGAATTAGCAAGAATGCAGGTTGCTAGCTTGATTAACGCGCTACCGGAATCGATAATTTTTACGAGTGGTGGCACTGAAGCGGACAATTTGGCAATTATGGGAATTGCCCGTCTTTATACAAAGCCGCAGCATATTATTATCTCCAGCGTAGAGCATTCCGCAGTAGCAGAACCGGCGCGACAACTCGAACATTTGGGATGGGAAGTGACGCGCCTACCGGTGGATAAATTTGGGCGAATTCACCCTTTGGATTTGCAAGAGTCGCTGCGATCGAATACAGTGTTAATTTCAATCATTTACGGACAAAGCGAAGTTGGCACGCTGCAACCAATTGAGGCATTAGGACAAATTGCGCGCGATCGCAATATCATGTTTCATACCGACGCAGTTCAAGTTGCCGGCAAGCTGCAAGTTGACGTACAGAAACTGCCCGTAGACTTGCTTTCTCTTTCGAGTCACAAACTTTACGGGCCACAAGGTTCCGGGGCGCTTTACGTGCGTCCGGGAGTTGAATTAGTGCCAATGTTAAGCGGTGGTGGCCAAGAATTGAAAATGCGTTCCGGGACACAAGCGCTGCCGGCAATCGTCGGTTTTGGGGTGGCGGCGGAGTTAGCATTGCAGGAAATAGATGTGGAAACACCGAGGTTAATTGGATTGCGCGATCAACTTTTTGACCGATTATCCCACATACCCAGTTTAGTACCAACTGGCGATCGATATTGTCGGCTGCCGCACCACGTCAGTTTTTGCATAATCTCCCCTTCCTCCCGCCCTTACCAGCAGAGAGATACAGGGCGAATCACAGGCAAAACTCTAGTGCGGCAGCTAAATTTAGCAGGAATTGGCATTAGTTCCGGTTCTGCTTGTAGCAGCGGCAAACTAACTCCCAGTCCGATATTATTAGCAATGGGATATGACGAAATCGGCGCAGTGGGTGGAATTCGCTTGACTCTAGGACGAGAAACCACAGAAGCTGATATCGATTGGACAGTAATTGCGATCGAGCAAATTGTGGATAGATTAATGCCAAAGGTAGCATTATCTAGGCGTTAGCAGGAAGAAAAGTCTGCGGTTACAATTCCCAAGAAACCGGGTCTTTTCCCATCTCATCCCAATCTAACGAAGTATTCCCATAAAAACCCGGTTTCGACGCATCCACCTCTCCCAGACTAAACGAAATTCATCTGCGTCCATCAGCGTACATCCGCCGACATCTGCGGTTAAAATTCCCAAGTGAAGTAACTCAGAAAACCCACCCCAAGCATGATAAAATAAATCCCGGTGTTATTCACAACTCCCCACCATGGACGAAAACCGCGCCCAAGCCTATCTGCAATTAATTCACACCCTGCTGAATGCCCCCAACGGAGACGAAGCGCAAATATTACAGGATAACTCAGAATTACTCGATCGCGGATTTCTGGAAACGTGCGAGTTAGTAGCATCAACCTTGGCAGAACAAGGAGGGGAAAATGGCGCTAAATTCCTCCGACATCTAGCTAGTTACCTAGCGCCGCTCATAGATATGAACGATGACGTAGATAGCAATAACTCTGCCAGTGAAAATTTCCAAGAGTATGCAAATTTTTTCCTAGAATTATTGCAAGCCGAACAAGATAGCAACGGGGATATAGCAGTAATTTACCCTATGCTGGAAGGGCGACAACATCTCCTTAATGCTACTTTTGCCGAGACTTTACAGCAAGTGGCGCCGAAGTTAATTGCCGGCGAAAACTCAGAAACAATTAGCTCAATTATCGGTCTTCTTGAAAATTTGAGTATTCATATTAGTGACTTTCCCAGTGGGAATAGAGCGAATAATATTGAAATTGCCATTACTGGTTATCAAATGGTTTTAAATAATCGCGAACCTGGTAGTGAAAAATGGACGCAAACCCAAAATAATCTAGCTACTGCCTACAATAACAGAATCAACGGTTCGCTGGCCCAAAATCTGTAAGGGGTAAAAACCAGGCGGTTGAAACCGCGTCTACACAAACCAAGTCAGCCTATGCGGACAAGCGAGATAATTCAGAAGTGTTGGAATCCCCGATCAAGCTTTAATATAGCATCAGAATAAATACCGCTGCTATCAGTCAACCAGATATCGGTGCTATCCGTAGCGATTCCCACTATCGCGGCTCGGTTTCCTATTTTTTCTACCAATAACTGAGCGCTGGTTATTGGCAAAAACAGCACTAACTCGAAGTCTTCGCCGCCGTATAATGCCCAATCTAAAGCTTTTTGGGTTGATACAATTTCGCTGAAAATATCGGGAATTGGTATTTTTGTACGATCGACTTTTCCGCCAACACCGCTAGCCCGACAAATTTGAATAATCGCATCTGCTAAACCGTCGCTGCTGTCCATTCCGGCGATTGCAATTGGGGATTGAGTCCCCCCCGGCCCCCCCTTGCTAAGGGGGGGAGAATGGAAATCTTGCTTCCCCCCCTTGCTAAGGGGGGGACTGAGGGGGGGTTCCATCGCGCCTTCGGAAGCTAATATTTCCCAAACAACCGGCAACACATCCAGCCTCGGTTTAGGGCGCTGGTGAGCGACAATTAAAAAAGTTCGATCTGCTTCTGTAAGATTTTGCCCGAATTCTGGATTTAACAGCAATTCTAATCCCGCGCGGGAGGCTCCGTGAACCCCAGTAGCGACAATCGCCCAGCCCGATCGCGCATTTGACCGACTAATGGTACGATCGCACTCAACTTGTCCAAAAGCCGTAATCGCCACAGTCACAACCGGCGATCGCACAACATCCCCACCGACGATCGGCGTATGATATTCTTGCAAGCAAGCCGTCATTCCCCGATAAAACTCTTCAACCCACTCCACAGCCGTATCCGCCGCCACAGCGAGGGCTACAGTCACCGCCAGAGGTGTTGCTCCCATCGCAGCCAGATCCGACAAATTTGCCGCTGCGGCGCGCCATCCGGCGTAATAAGGCCCCGTAGTGCGATCGCTAAAATGCACTCCATCCACCAACATATCTGTAGTGATAGCCAGAGATTGGTTGGGATTTGTAGCCATGACAGCGCAATCATCACCCACTATCTCTGCGGGGCAGAATTTTTGCAATATCCTTAAAAGGCCTTGTTCACCGATATCTTTAACTTGCATAAATTTGAATTAGTCGATCGCGCTTTCTCACTTCACCATTCCTTACCCGAACTCGGTGGTAAGCGCAACCTAGGAAACCTATAAAAAGTATCTCCTTCATCATCTACCTCTAAAACCGCCGAAAAAATCTTAACTTGCCGAGTTAAATACTGCTGAGCAACTTCAGCCTCAACCCTAGCATTAGCCGCCAGTTGAATCAGCGAAATTTGACTGTTTTGAGTTTCCAACAACTGATAAAAAGCCTCATCTAACCGCTGCTTTTGCTTGTTTTCATTCACATTTTTTACAATTAACAACCCGGCGAATCCGCCCAAACCCATTACCAATAAAAATTGTAAAATAGCCATATTCTCGATTGAATTCCTATTTTCAATAACGAAACTATAAAAATTATCTCTTCTTCCAGCCTGATTCCGGCGGGCTTTGTCTGTGTAAAACTGATTTCAATCGCCGTCATCTGTATTTAGAAAAGATTTCAATGCCTGTCACTATTGATTTTTTCAGCCCGCGCAGGCGGGCTTTGTTTCTGTAAAAGCGATTTCAATCGCCGTCACTTTGGTGTAGAAGCGATTTCAATCGCCGTCATTAATTAAACTTGAGGTCGCACCAAATTTTCGATTCCTTTAACTACCTTAGCAGAAACAATCTTGTCTCCCTGCTTCAGTTGCTCCAAAACTTCTTTTCCTTCAATCATGTAACCAAAAACAGCATAGCGGCCGTCCAACAGATTCAGGCCAGCGGGCGTGAGTTCAGGTTCAAATAAGAAAAAGAAAAACTGAGAAGAAGCGCTATCAGGGTCAGTTTCTGTACGGGCCATAGCCACAGTACCGAAAGCAGAAAAAGGCAAAACAGGTTCGTCGCGATAACGCCCCGCATCTTCTAGAGTAATCCCGTAAATAGGTTCTTTTTCCTCCCTGACGAGCACTTCTAGCGGTATATTCCGGTATTTGCCAGTAGTTGGGTCAATAAAACCCTCTTCCCTGCCTTCGGGGTCTCCCGTTTGCAAAACGTAGGATTCTTCCGATCGAATAAACGGCAAACCGTCATAAAAACCTCGATCAACTAAATCCACAAAATTACCAGCCGTAACCGGGGCGCTGTAGCCGTCAACCACAACAGTAATTTCCCCTTTTTCAGTTTGTACAGCCACAGTAGCGCGCCCTTTCAGTTGAGGCAGATTAGCATACTTGGCCGGCACTTCAAACGGAAACTTTGTCACCATCAATTCTTCGATTTCGCCTACCGAACCTAAGATTGTGGCTTTCAAGTCAATCACTTTGTCCCTGTCTTTAGCCTCAACAGCCTTTTCCAGTTGAGCAACTTTCTCCTTGACTCCTGCAACTAGCGCCTCCGCTTCCGGCTTTTTGGCGTCGGGAATACTCTCTAAAAGGTCAGATTCCCGAAGGTTGAGAATTCTGGAAGCTTTACTGACATCGCTGCTAATAGGCCCCCAACGTTTAGACCGTATATGGTTGCCAATGTCTTCGAGACTGACTTGCAACTCCCGTACAGTCTGATTGTCAATAGGTAAAGCGAAGCGCAGCAGCGCCCGGCCGTCCGTAATCGCATTCCCCGCAGGCATACTGCTGCTGGGCCGTTTGGCATGGGAGACTGCACTGAAACTCAGGGAGAGAGTGAACAGCAAGAGCGCTAAAGCGACGGTTTTGACCCAGCGCTTGCACGTATCGATCGAGAAATTAGGCCAATGCAACATAACTTTAACTTTTATTGCCTCTCTTATCTTCCCACAGCGCTGCCCGCCCTCTAAGCTGCTACCTATCTAAAGTGTCTGTTGGTTTGGCTGGGGAGGGAGTTGCCAACTAACAACAGTCAATCGATTTTAGATTTTAGATTTTAGATTTTAGATTGACCCCACGGATAAATTCGGGGGCTTGTTGATCGGATACAGGTTTTTTATTTCTGGGTCCTGAGTCTGCTTTCGGAATGAATCACGTGGCGGGTATCCTGGATGCTTGATTGTCAACTGACAACAGCCCACTGCCCACTGCCCACGGCCACTAACATTTCAGTAAAGCACTTGCTCCCTTTGAACGGTAAAATAAAATGCCAATTGCTTTTTGATGCCGTCAGCTAGACTGCGGCTTTAACCTGACCCGCTCAAAAACGGATACAATCCCCAGACTCCTGTCGTGGAGAGATCAAAATTTTAGACCAAGGTTCAATCTCCCAAATTCATCTGTGGAGTAAATCTCAAATCTAAAATCTCAAATCTAAAATCGACTGACTTTAGTTCCCCCGTGCCGGCAAGGCGACGGGATTGCCCGCAAAAATTTATATGATCTCCAGTAACGACTTTCGACCAGGTGTTTCAATTGAATGGAATAACGGCGTGTGGCGGGTTATCGAATTCCTCCACGTCAAGCCAGGAAAAGGCTCGGCTTTCGTGCGGACAAAATTAAAAAACGTCCAAACCGGAAACGTAGTAGAACAAACCTTCCGGGCGGGCGAGACTATGCCTCAAGCCAACCTGGAAAAGAGTGTGATGCAGCATACCTATAAAGAGGGCGACGAGTTCGTCTTTATGGATATGGAAACTTACGAGGAAAGTCGCCTCAATGCTAAGCAAATAGGCGATCGAGTCAAGTACCTCAGTGAAGGGATGGAAGTCAGCATCCTGCGCTGGAACGACCAAATCATGGAAGTGGAACTGCCCAACTCTGTTGTCTTGGAAGTGCTGCAAACCGATCCCGGAGTCAAAGGAGATACTGCCACCGGTGGCAGCAAACCCGCGATCGTCTCCACCGGAGCTCAGGTTATGGTGCCTCTATTTATTTCCATTGGAGAACGGATTCGGATTGATACTCGTGAAGACAAGTACCTCGGCCGAGAATAGAAACGAGGGAATAAAAGGGAGTTTTTAGTTTTTAGTTCTGAGTTATGAGTTAAAGAATTCCAAATTCAATACTCATCGCTCACAGCTTAAAAACTATCCCTTTTTCCTCCAAAGTCGTTGATGCTCCTAGCTTCGCCTGATTCTGAATTTTCAATTTTCAATTTTCAATTCTCAATTACCCTTGAATCTGCTGTGCAACTAGACTTAAACCAGCTTTGTGACCTGCTAACTGTATTAGACAAAACTGGCATTTCGGAACTCACCTTAAAAAGTGGGGATATCGAACTGACAGTACGCAAAGGCATTCTGGCAAGTTCACCAGGCACCTCTGCTGCGCTCCCTGCTGCTGTGGCGAGTGTCGCTCCGAGCCTGTTGGGCGCTGTTGCTAGCCCCACCTTAGCGTCACCTCCTGCTGTTGACCAAAATTTAGCAGCGGATCTGGCTGCCCCTGTACTCGTCCCCCCTGTCGCCGCACCTACTGCCGTACCTGCTTCTGTCGATACGAAATGGGTGCCAATTATCTCGCCAATGGTAGGAACCTTTTATCGCGCTGCTGCTCCTGACGAGCCACCTTTTGTCAATGTGGGCGATCGCATCAAGGTCGGCCAGACAGTCTGTATTATCGAAGCGATGAAGTTGATGAACGAGATCGATGCTGATGAAGTGTCCGGTCAAGTGATGGAAATTTTAGTTCAAAATGGCGAACCTGTCGAATACGGTCAAGTGTTGATGCGAATTAATCCGGATTGAAGGATTACTTTATTGTTATGGACAGAATAAATGCTAATATTTCCCGATCACTTCTCTCCGGTGAGTTTGATGAAGTCATCCCAGCCTGTCCCGCAAGAGGTTGTGCAACAAGTTGCTGAGTATTTCAGTATTTTGAGCGAACCCATGCGTTTACGAATTTTGAACTTGCTTCGCGACGGCGAAAAATGCGTGCAAGAATTGGTGGAAGCTACTCAAACGAGTCAAGCCAATGTTTCTAAGCACCTAAAACTCATGCTCCAAGCTGGTATCCTCACTCGCCGGAGTGAAGGGACTTCAGCTTATTATAAGGTGCAAGACGAGTTAATTTTTGAGCTGTGTAATATGGTGTGCGATCGGCTTGCCAGCCGGATCGAACAGCAAGCCCTACACTTTCGGGCATTTAGCCTAACTACAAAGCACTGAAAATTAGTTGCCAGTCCTCAATCCTCAACCCTCAGTCATGAGTCATCAGTTATCAATTCCTATTCTCGGCCTTCAGACCGATGACTAATCACTTGTAACTAATGACTCATAATTACTAAAGGGGAAAATTTTTGTCAAAACTTTGGCGTGTACTCGGCTGAGCCACCTCCAAACCTTCGCCACCCAAAAGTTCTAAAGGCTTGCCTTCCACCGAAATCCAAACCTTGGTATTCGGTTGTAAACTCGTAGCCGTATAGATAACTTGCCCTAACCGGCCAGTCATCGAATTGCTCCCTCCCCCCGAAGTAAATTCGGCCGACAAATCGACATAAACTCCGTCATTTTTGACACTCAAACCCCTGAGTTTTGTCCCATTAGGAATTTCGCTAGAAACAGTTCCATCCTTCGGCCCAGCCAACAAACTGTTAAAAGCAGCTTGTAAAGCTGCATCAGGCTTGTCAGCTTGTTTGACAGCTACTTTCGTAGGAACTCCCTCAAATTTGCCGCTGGCATCTTTAACCCAGTAGACTTGCACTGTCTGGACATCAGTCTGCGGCAAAGGCTTTGGCTGCGGCGATTTTGGGATCAGAGCGTTAGGCGTCTGAACCTGCGGCGTCTGAACCTGTGGCGTCTGAACCTGTGGCACTTGTACAGGATTTGGAGGGGGTACGGGGATAACTACAGCAGGAGATTCCGCTGGACTTGGGGACAGCGCCGGAGCGGTAGTTTGAGCAGAAGACGGCGTATCTGCGGGGGTTGGCGAACGGTTCGCAGTCCACCAGGCAATGCCCCCTCCCGTCAGTAAAGCCAACCCGCAAACACCGGCAATGACGGCTGTGGAGACGCGGCGTACTTCTTGTCCATCTTTCATAATACAAATCCTCTTTAGAAATAGAGCGCTTGGGACGGTGAGGAGCGACTCCCGATCAGCTACATTTGTCTATGGTTAGATTCTGGAATTGACACAATTGCATTGCTGCTAGCGAACACTTTATAGCAAGCCCAACATATTCTGAATCCGACTATTGGAATCCTAGACCATAATATAAGATTTCGCCCGTGGAGTATGTCACAGTATCTCGATCGGCCTAGTGGCTATATTCTATAGTAATCATAAAAAATTAAAGAATAAAGGAATAAAAAATAAGTAAAAAGCAAGAAGGAAGGCAACGGAGGTAAGGGGGGTAACGGATTTAAGGGATTTAACGGATTGAAGCAGGTCTCTAAAAAATATTTTCCCCAAACAAAAAGCGCCCCTATTACTAGGAGCGCTTTTTGTCAATCGATAGCTAAAACTTAACCATTGATAGAAGGAGCAACCATTGCTACTGGGGTGACTTCACTAGCAGCCAAATCAAGCGGGAAGTTGTGAGCATTGCGCTCGTGCATTACTTCCATACCCAAGTTAGCGCGGTTGATCACATCAGCCCA